>NZ_AZXX01000007.1:0-119706 GCF_000512995.1 Lachnoanaerobaculum sp. MSX33
AGTGGTTTTACAGCTTTAAGCCGTCTGTGTACTTACAGCTTTGTAATATCCACTACATCTGTTTTTTGCTCTTTGTTTTCCAAAGAACTTACCAGCACTTTTGCAGTATCAAGTGAGGTGAGCACATTCACTCCGGTCTCTATGGCATTTCTTCTTATTATAAATCCGTCTTTACTTCTTGCCACTCCCTGTTTAGGTATATCTATGACAAGGTCTATCTCATGACTTAGTATAAGATCCAGTATATTCGGACCCTCCTCCTCAAGCTTTCTTACATAAATTGCATTAATTCCTCTTTCATTTAAAAACTTTGCCGTACCGCTTGTGGAATATATCGTATATCCGAGATCGGAAAATCTTTTGGCAATTTCCACGGTTTCAGCCTTTTCGCTGTCTCTGACTGTAATAATCATTTTCTTATGCCTCGGCAATCTTATTCCGGCTCCTACAAAAGCCTTATACAAAGCTTCATTAAAACTTTTTCCTATACCTAAACATTCACCTGTGGATTTCATCTCAGGCCCCAGAGAAATATCTGCTCCCTTTATCTTTTCAAAAGAAAATACCGGCATCTTTATAGCTGTTAATTTTGATTCCTTTGCAAGCCCTGTTCCAAATCCCATATCACTTAATTTTTCTCCGCATATCACTCCTGTTGCAATAGATATTACAGGTATACCTGTCACTTTACTGATATATGGAACGGTTCTTGATGAACGCGGATTTACCTCTATAACATAAACCTTCTCACCGTCAACAATGAACTGTATATTTATCATCCCCTTTACATGTAAAGCCTTAGCCAACCTCTTGGTATAAAAAGCTATCTTATCCTTTATAGCAAGACTTAAGGTCTGTACCGGATATACACTTACAGAATCGCCTGAATGTACTCCTGCTCTTTCTATATGTTCCATAATCCCCGGAATAAGTATATCCTCTCCGTCACATATGGCATCCACCTCTATTTCTTTTCCTACAATATATTTATCTACCAGTATAGGATGATCCTGTGCGATTCTGTTTATAATATCAATGTACTCCTTAGTATCGCTGTCATTTATTGCTATTTGTATACCCTGACCTCCAAGTACATAAGAAGGTCTTACAAGCACCGGATATCCGAGTCTGCCTGCCGCCTCCAGTGCATCTTTAACCGTATATACAGTTTCTCCGCTTGGTCTGGGGATTTCACATTCTCCAAGTATTTTATCAAAAAGCTCTCTGTCCTCTGCGGCATCCACATCCTTTGCATCTGTGCCAAGTATCTTTACTCCCATTTTTATCAGGCTTTCCGTCAGCTTAATTGCAGTCTGCCCTCCAAATTGCACCACAGCACCGTCAGGTTTTTCTATATCCGCTATACTTTCAACATCTTCAGGTGTAAGAGGCTCAAAGTAAAGCTTGTCTGCAATATCAAAGTCCGTACTTACAGTTTCGGGATTGTTATTTATTATAACGGTCTCATACCCCCTTTTTCTAAACTCTAGAGTGCAATGTACACTGCAAAAGTCAAACTCTATTCCCTGTCCGATTCTTATAGGACCCGATCCAAGTACAAGTACTTTTTTCTTTTTATTTGATTTTGCCTCATTTACTCCGTCATAGCAGGAATAATAATAAGGTGTTTGTGCCTCAAACTCTCCGGCGCAGGTATCAACCATCTTATAAGCCGCTCTTATGCCTAACTTAAGCCTTAGATTCTTTATATCCTCTTCATTTTTTCCTGAGAGTATTCCTATAAGTTTATCTGTAAATTCAAGCCTTTTTGCCTCCCTTAAAAGCTCTTTTTCAAGGCTTTCACATGACAGCCTCTTTTCCATCTTTACAATATTGAAGATTTTTGAAATAAACCAATTATCAATTTTTGTTATCTTATATATCTCATCAAATGAAATTCCTTTTCTGAGTGCTTCGGCAATTACCCATATCCTCTTATCATCTACTTTTTTGAGCTCTTCTTTTAAACCGGCTGTATCAAAACCGCTGTAGTCATAGCTTAAAAGACTGTCTACATGTTGCTCCAGTGAGCGTATTGCCTTCATAAGAGCACCTTCAAAATTGGTGCATATGCTCATCACCTCACCGGTTGCCTTCATCTGTGTACCAAGAACTCTCTTTGCACTTATAAACTTGTCAAACGGCAGCCTTGGCATCTTAACAACCACATAATCAAGCATAGGTTCAAATGCCGCACAGGTCTTTTTTGTTACGGCATTTTTTATTTCATCCAAAGTATATCCAAGTGCAATTTTTGCCGCCACCTTTGCTATCGGATATCCTGTTGCTTTACTTGCAAGAGCTGAGGATCTTGAAACTCTCGGATTTACTTCTATTACACAGTATTCAAGGCTTTCGGGATTCAAGGCGTACTGAACATTGCATCCTCCTGTGATTTCAAGCTCTGTGATGATATTTAAAGCCGAGCTTCTAAGCATTTGATATTCCTTATCACCAAGAGTCTGACTCGGTGCCACCACTATTGAATCTCCGGTATGTACTCCCACAGGATCTATATTTTCCATATTGCAGACAGTGATAACATTACCTATACCGTCACGCATTACCTCATACTCTATTTCTTTCCAACTGGCAATACATCTTTCTACAAGTACCTGACCCACCCTTGAGAGTCTGAGTCCGTTTTCAAGAGTTTCTCTAAGCTCTTTTTCATTGTATACTATGCCTCCTCCGGATCCTCCCAGAGTATATGCAGGTCTTAATACCACAGGATAACCAAGAGACTTTGCATAGTTTATTCCGCTTTCAACGTCCTCAACCACATTTGATGCGGCTATGGGTTCTCCTATCTTTTCCATGGTTTGCTTAAATGTATCTCTGTCTTCCGCCTTTTTTATGGTTAATGCCGTAGTACCTATCAGTTTAACATTCTCATTTTCAAAAAATCCCTCTTCATAAAGCTCCATTGCCAGATTAAGCCCCGCCTGACCTCCAAGAGTCGGTAATACCGAATCAGGTTTCTCTCTTCTTATAATCTCTTTTATATAATCCGTAGTCAAAGGCTCTATATACACCCTGTCTGCAATATCCTTGTCCGTCATTATTGTGGCAGGATTTGAATTTATCAATACAACCTCCACTCCCTCTTCCTTTAAAGAAAGGCAGGCCTGAGTACCTGCATAGTCAAACTCGGCGGCCTGTCCTATTACTATCGGTCCCGAACCTATCACCAATACTTTTTTAATATCTTTATTTTTCGGCATGTCAGTCCTCCATCATCTTCATAAACTTATCAAACAAATATGAACTGTCTCCGGGTCCGGGGCTTGCCTCAGGATGGTATTGAACAGTAAATATATTCTTATTTATATATCTTAATCCCTCATTTGTTGAATCATTTACATTTATAAATGCCGGCACACATACATTTTTGTCTAATGTACTCTCATCCACCGCATATCCGTGATTTTGTGAAGATATGTATGTTCTTCCGGTTTCCAAATCCTTTACCGGATGATTTCCGCCTCTATGTCCGTACTTTAATTTATACGTATCGGCACCTGTTGCCAATGCCATAAGTTGATGCCCGAGGCAGATTGCAAATATCGGAATATCAGTATCATAAAGCTTTTTTATTTCTTTTATTATAGCTGTATTTTCCTTAGGGTCTCCTGGACCGTTGCTTAACATAATACCGTCAGGTCTTAAATTTATTATATCCGCTGCACATGTATCATATGGCACAACTATTACTTCACAACCTCTTTTTTGCAGTTCTTTTGCAATGCTTTTTTTGGCTCCGAAATCCATCAAAACAACCCTCTTTTTATTTCCCGGTAGAGTATATATTTTTTCTGTAGAGGTTTTCTTTACCACTCCCTTTACTCTGTATTCATTTATCCTTTGAGTGATTTGAGCCATGTCAAAAGATGATTCACATACTATCATCCCGTTCATAGTTCCATACTCTCTAAGCCTCTTTGTCAAATCTCTGGTATCAATACCGCTAATACATGGAATATTATTTGATTTTAATAAATTTTGAACACTGTCTTCATTCCTGAAATTAGATGCGAACTCAGATAATTCTCTTACTATAAATGCGTCTACCCACGGTCTATTTGATTCTTTATCGTCATAACAAACACCGTAGTTTCCAATCAACGGATATGTCATAACAACAGCCTGTCCGGCATATGACGGGTCGGTCAATACCTCCAAATACCCTGTCATGGAGGTATTAAACACTATTTCACTGACCACATTCTTATCAGCCCCGACACTTTTTCCCTCATACATACTTCCATCTTCCAAAATCAGATATGCTTTCATTTTTCCCTCGACTAAAAATATTGTTAAATTTGAAATGTTTTATTTGGTTTATTACTTCAGATATTCTTTGATTTTATTTTTTAGAATCGGTACTACATCTTCTTCAAACCACGGATTTTTCTTCAGCCATATCATATTCCTTGGTGAAGGATGTACTATAGGTAAATACTTCGGTAAGTATTCATTATATGCTTTTACGGTCTCTGTCAGATTGGACTTTTCTTTATCGCCCAAATAGTATTTCTGAGCGTATTGTCCTATTAGAATAATTAGATCAACTTTAGATAATTCTTTTAATATTTTTGGATGCCACTTGGCTGCAAAATCTTTTCTTGGAGGTAAATCTCCGCTTTTACCTTTTCCTGGATAATAAAAGTCCATCGGTACAATGGCGAAGATATCAGATTCATAAAAAGTCTTTTCATCTACCCCCATCCATTCTCTTAGCCTGTCACCGCTTTTATCAAACCAGTACTTTCCGGCCTCCTGTGCTTTGATTCCCGGAGCCTGACCTACAATCATTACTCTGGCATTCTCCGGTGCCGAAAACAGCGGCTCTATTCCGGCTTTTGTAAATTTTTCATTTTCCTTGTCCGACATTATCTCATCAAATATCTTTTGAACATTTCCTGAAAACATAAGTCTCCTTATCCACATTTAAAAATGACTATCAACATTTGTCTTGCAGCGCATATACTCCCGTACACATCTTCATATATGATATGCCATAAAATAGAGATTTTCAAACTGAAAATAAATTCGTAATTCTAAAAAAAATACAGATTGATATTCTACATTATTATTGACATCAATTTTGTTTTAAAGTATAATTTTTCAAGTATGCGGGTGTGGTGGAATTGGCAGACACGCAAGATTTAGGTTCTTGTGGGCGACCGTGCAGGTTCAAGTCCTGTCACCCGCAGTAAAGCTGTTACTTATGTAGCAGCTTTTTTAATATTGTAAATTTCTTATATTTTTCTTTATACCGACTAAAACATTTGACTAAACTATCCTGTATTAATTATAATTATAATAAAAAAGATAGAGGATAGCATACAAAAATAACTAATTGCAATCCTGAAACGGGAGTTTCTTATGGCGTTTTTGGATCATTACAGAGCCACCAAAACATTAACTTATACTCAGAGATTTTTGCTCATCTCTACAGTACCTATTTATTTTATGGTTTTTGCATTGATTTTTTCCCCGATAGATGAAATCTTACCGGGATTATGGCAGATAATCATACAACCCGACCTTTTGATTACAGATTATATTGTTGTCGGAGGAATAGGTGCGGCATTTTTTAATGCAGGAACGCTCACACTTATTTTACTTTTCCTTTTACACCATTTTAAGGTAGAGTTTGACAGACATATTGTTGTGAGTTCCTACCTTATTTTCGGTTTCTCGCTCTTTGGAAAGAACGTGGTAAATATTTGGCTGATACTCTTCGGATTCTTTATTTATGCCAAACTGCATGGATATTCACTTAAGAAATATATCTATTATGGATTATACGGAACCAGCCTTTCACCTGCAATTACTTTGGTAATGCAGACCTTGCATAGTAATCCTGTAATTGAAATCATTATTGCAAGTATTACCGGACTTCTTATAGGATATGTATTGCTTCCTATATCCATTCATGTAAAATCTTCACATAAGGGATATTCTCTTTACAATGTAGGATTTTCATCAGGTATTATAGCTACAGTGCTTGTATCCATATTCCGCTCTTTCGGTATAGATATTGAAACAAGACTTATCTGGGACAGATCACATACTCCGCTTTTTGCGGTTGCACTGTTTGTACTGTTTTCATATATGATTATACTTGCAATAATACTTGACGGCAAAAAATTAATACCTTCATACTTCAATCTTTTAAAAGAAACCGGAGTGCATGGAACTTATAAACACGAATATTCAGATGCCGTATATATCTTTAATATGGCTGCAAACGGAATAATTGCTACTTTATTTGTCTTGTTTACAAAAGGTGATTTAAACGGACCTACTATCGGATCTATATTTACAATTGTAGGATTTTCTCCGGCAGGTAAACATATGAGAAATATCCTACCTGTAATGGTGGGTGTATGCTTCTCGGCATTCTTAAAACAATGGTATATCAATGATCCGGCACCTACACTTACCCTCCTTCTTTCCACCACTCTCGCACCTATTGCAGGAGAGTTCGGTATTATAGCAGGGCTTATAGCAGGTTTTATACATTCATCGGTAGCTTTAAATGTAGGTATTGTTTATAAGGGATTGAATCTTTACAATAACGGCTTTGCAGGCGGTATCGTAGCTATTTTCATGGTTCCTGTCATAGAGTCGATTATTGAAAAAAGAAAAAATGATAAAGAAAAAAAATTAAATAAATCGTAGTTATTAAGTATAGGCTTTAGTTTATAATAAATTTATTATAAATTAAAAGCCTATAAATTTTAAACAGGAGTAAATATGGAAAATATAACTGATGATATGATTCAAAATCTTTCACCATGGAATGACGGTATAAAACCCGGTGATATTACAAAAACCGTAAAAGAGTCGGCATGTGAACAGGCCTATCAAGTCAGTCCAAGGTATTTAAATGCGGCAGGCAGACTCTTTGGAGGAGATCTGCTCTCATGGATAGACCTTACAGGCGCCCTTGCAGCAAAGAGACATTGCAATATGCCTGTTTCCACTGTTGCCATTGACAATATACATTTTGCCAAGCCCTTGCACCTTGGTGATATTGCCATTCTTATTTCGAATGTAACTCACGTAGGAAACAGCACTATGGAAGTCAGAGTAAACAGCTATGTTGAGGATCTTGCCACCGGTCACAGATCGCTTGTAAATACGGCATATCTGGTATATGTGGCATTAAAAGATGAAAAACCTTCAAGAGTACCGAGACTTATACCTGAAACCGATATAGAAAAACGTGAATGGTTTGCCGGTGAAAAAAGAAACGAAATAAGAAAATCCCGTAGAAAAGAGGGAATATAATGCAAAATTATATAAGAAGCATCGGTTTCTCAATGTATAAAAAGAAGACGGAAGTCAGGGAACTTCTGGATAAGATTCAGAGAGAAAATATAGCATCTGCAAAGATTATAGTCACTACTGAAAAAGAAAGACTCTGGGAGATACGAAAGAATATCTCTCCTTCACTCGGACTTTGTATATTCGGTTATCTCGAAAATCTCGGTATCTTTGTCAGAGAAGGTTATTTTCCCTATATAAAAGATACTGCTGTCAGTTCTACTGCCAAATGCAGCATTGAAAGACATATAGACAGTACTTTTTATTCAGGTATGATTGATGATAACAGACTTGGTATGTCTTTGATATTCAGACTTTCAAACAGCTTTGACTATCTGGACAATATAAGTACAAGAATAAAGTCAACCGTTCTTTACGGATTCTGCGCAGACGGAAAAATATTATTACCGATAAAAAAGACCTTGGCACAGATGGAAATCTCAAAGCAGAAGCTTATGAACAGAAATATGCTTATAGAAGCAGCAAAACTGGGGGATGAAGCCGCTATAGATACCCTATCCACCGATGATTTGATTACTTACACCACTTTAAATACAAGAATACAAAATGAAGACCTCTACAGTATAGTGGATACTCTCTTTATGCCCTTCGGTATGGAAACCGATATGTATAGTATTATAGGCAATATTTTGGATATAAGTCAGGAAGAAAATTCCATTACCGGAGAAAGTGTATTGCTTCTTAAAATAGAATCCGGTGATATTATATTTACGGTAGCTATAAAAAAGGATGATTTACAGGGCGAAGCCCGAATAGGACGACGTTTTAAAGGCAATGTATGGCTGCATGGTAAAATAAATATTTAAACAAAAAAGGACTCCTTCGGGAGTCCCTTTTTTATACGCAGGTATTATAGATTACCTAGTACCATCCCTGATACATCACTGTATAACCGATATAATACCCTTTGTTCTATTTTAAATTACTCGATGATAGATGCAACTCTACCTGAACCTACTGTTCTACCACCCTCACGGATAGCGAATCTAAGACCCTGCTCGCAAGCAACAGGATGGATAAGCTCGATAGTCATCTCTACGTTGTCACCAGGCATGCACATTTCTGTACCTGCAGGAAGGTTACAAACACCTGTAATATCTGTTGTTCTGAAGTAGAACTGTGGACGATAGTTGTTGAAGAAAGGTGTATGACGTCCACCCTCGTCCTTTGTAAGAACGTAAACCTGAGCTGTGAACTTCTTATGGCAAGTTACTGAACCCGGCTTAGCAAGAACCTGACCTCTTTCGATCTCTGTTCTCTGAACACCTCTAAGAAGTGCACCGATGTTATCTCCGGCCTGAGCCTGATCAAGAAGCTTTCTGAACATCTCGATACCTGTAACAACAGTTGACTTCTTATCCTCATGGATACCAAGAATCTCTACTGTATCGTTAAGGTTAAGTGTACCTCTCTCTACTCTACCTGTAGCAACTGTACCACGACCTGTAATTGTAAATACGTCCTCAACAGGCATAAGGAATGGCTTATCTGTCTCTCTCTCAGGATCAGGAATATAGCTGTCAACAGAATCCATAAGTGTCATGATCTTATCACCCCACTCACCGTTTGGATCCTCAAGAGCCTTAAGAGCTGAACCCTGAACGATAGGTGTATCATCACCAGGGAACTCATACTCGTTAAGAAGATCTCTGATCTCCATCTCTACGAGCTCAAGAAGCTCCTCATCGTCAACCATATCACACTTGTTCATGAATACAACGATATATGGAACACCTACCTGTCTTGAAAGAAGGATATGCTCTCTTGTCTGAGCCATAACACCGTCTGTAGCAGCAACTACAAGGATAGCTCCGTCCATCTGTGCAGCACCTGTGATCATGTTCTTTACATAGTCAGCGTGTCCGGGACAGTCAACGTGTGCATAGTGTCTCTTCTCTGTCTCATACTCGATATGAGATGTTGAGATTGTGATACCTCTCTCTTTCTCCTCAGGAGCCTTGTCGATCTTATCGAAATCAACGATCTTGTTTGTCTCTGAAGGTAATCTTGTAGCAAGAACCTTTGAGATAGCTGCTGTAAGAGTTGTTTTACCGTGATCTACGTGTCCGATTGTACCAATGTTAGCATGAGGCTTTGTTCTATCAAATTTTGACTTTGCCATTGTTAATTCCTCCTTGAATTAAACCTAAAATTAATAGTAAATTTTGTTTTATTATATAGTATTAGCCAGGATTTAGCAAGTTAATAAACTTTCTCAACCCGGGTTTTTAAGATTTCTTATCATTAAGAACTTTTTCTTGAACAGACTTTGGAACCTGCTCATATTTTTCAAAGAACATAGAGTAGTTTCCACGACCCTGAGTTCTTGAACGAAGGTCTGTTGAGTAACCGAACATCTCTGAAAGCGGAACAAATGCATTTACCTGCTTACCGCTTGGGATATCCTCCATACCCTCTATACGACCTCTTCTTGAGTTGATATCACCGATAACATCACCCATGTACTCCTCAGGCATTGTTACTTCGACCTTCATGATAGGCTCAAGAAGTACAGCACCGGCCTTGCTCATAGCATCCTTGAATGCCATAGAACCTGCTATATGGAATGCCATTTCTGATGAATCGACTTCATGGTATGAACCGTCATATACATTTGCATGTACACCGAGTACCGGGAATCCTCCAAGGATACCTGACTTTGTAGCCTCCTCGATACCCTCGCCGACTGCAGGTATATATTCCTTAGGAATAGCACCACCGACAACGGTTGACTCGAACTTGAATGTCTCTTCTCCGTTCGGATCCATCGGTTCAAACTTAACTTTACAGTGACCGTACTGACCACGTCCACCTGACTGTCTTGCATACTTGGAATCAACGTCAACAGCCTTAGTAAATGTTTCCTTATAAGCAACCTGTGGTGCACCTACATTTGCTTCTACATTAAACTCTCTAAGAAGTCTGTCTACGATAATCTCAAGGTGAAGCTCACCCATACCTGATATAATGGTCTGTCCTGTTTCAGTATCTGTCTTAACTCTGAATGTAGGATCTTCCTCAGCCAGCTTAGCAAGTGCATCGATCATCTTTGCCTGACCTGCCTTTGTCTTTGGCTCGATAGCGATATCGATAACCGGCTCAGGGAATTCCATTGACTCAAGGATTACAGGATGCTGTTCGTCACAGATTGTATCACCTGTTGTTGTAAGCTTAAATCCTACAGCAGCTGCGATATCTCCTGAGTAAACCTTGTCAATTTCTGTTCTCTTATTTGCATGCATCTGAAGGATACGACCGACTCTCTCCTTCTTACCCTTTGTAGCGTTGAGTACATATGAACCACCGTTAAGTGTTCCTGAGTAAACTCTGAAATATGCCAACTTTCCTACGAAAGGATCTGTCATAATCTTAAATGCCAAAGCTGAGAAAGGCTCCTCATCTGATGAATGTCTCTCAATTTCATTACCGTCAAGGTCAACACCCTTAATTGCAGGGATATCTGTCGGTGCAGGCATGAATTCAACTATAGCATCAATAAGCTTCTGAATACCTTTGTTACGATAAGCTGTACCGCAACATACAGGGATTGCCCTGTTCTCACAAGTTCCCTTTCTGAGAGCAGCCTTAAGCTGTTCTACTGAAGGCTCCTCACCCTCAAGGTACATCATAGTAAGTTCGTCATCAAGCTCACAAATCTTTTCAACAAGTTCCCCATGGTATAACTCAGCTTCGTCTTTTATCTCATCCGGTATATCAACGATAGATATGTCATCACCCTTGTCGTCATTGTAAATATAAGCTTTCATTTCGAAAAGATCTACAATTCCCTTGAAATCATCTTCTTTTCCGATAGGAATCTGAAGCATGATTGTGTTTTTACCAAGTCTTGTATGAATCTGCTCTACAGCTGCATAATAATCAGCACCCATAACGTCCATCTTATTGATGAATGCCATTCTAGGTACATGATATGTATCCGCCTGTCTCCATACATTTTCAGACTGTGGCTCTACACCTTCTTTTGCAGAGAATACACCTACCGCACCGTCAAGTACACGAAGTGATCTCTCTACCTCTACTGTAAAGTCAACGTGTCCCGGAGTATCGATAATGTTTATACGATTTTCCTTCTCACCCGGCTTTACTTTGTTAAATTCCTGTAATGTCCAGTGGCAAGTTGTAGCAGCTGAAGTAATTGTAATACCTCTCTCTGCCTCCTGCTCCATCCAGTCCATTGTAGCGGTACCCTCATGGGTATCACCGATCTTATAATTTACACCAGTATAATATAGGATACGCTCAGTAAGTGTGGTTTTACCGGCATCTATATGAGCCATGATACCAATATTTCTGGTTCTCTCTAAAGGATATTCTCTTCCAGCCAATTGGTTTCCTCCTATTAGAATCTATAATGAGCAAATGCCTTATTAGCCTCTGCCATCTTATGCATATCTTCTTTTCTCTTCACTGCAGCACCTGTGTTGTTTGCTGCATCCATTATCTCATTTGCAAGACGATCGATCTGTGTCTTCTCGCCTCTTTTTCTTGAAAAGAATGTAAGCCATCTAAGAGCAAGAGCTTGTCTTCTCTCAGGTCTTACCTCGATAGGAACCTGATATGTAGCTCCACCGATTCTTCTCGCTTTTACCTCAAGTACAGGCATGATATTGTTCATAGCTTCCTCGAAAACCTCTACAGGATCCTTTCCTGTCTTATCGGAAACCTTATCAAATGCTCCGTACACAATCTTCTGTGCAACACCCTTCTTACCGTCTAACATGATAGTATTTACAAGCTTTGTAACTACCTTGTTATTGTATAAAGGATCTGCTAATACATCTCTTTTTAGTGTATGTCCTTTACGTGGCACGTTTCTTCCCTCCTTAATATTTAATTAGATCTCAGGTACTCGCTTTTTGCGTCCTCGTGCCTATATTTTTTGCAACCAACAAAAAATCGGCACTATCTAATTTGAAAGCTTTGCTTTCTTTTAAAAGACTAGCTTTTTTCTTATTTCTTATCTTTTGGTCTCTTAGCACCGTACTTTGAACGAGCCTGTTTTCTGTTAGCGACACCTGCAGTATCTAAAGTACCACGAATAATATGGTATCTTGTACCTGGCAAGTCCTTTACTCTACCTCCACGGATAAGCACAACGCTATGCTCCTGAAGGTTATGTCCCTCTCCCGGGATATAGCTTGTTACTTCGATTCCGTTAGAAAGACGAACTCTGGCAATCTTACGAAGCGCTGAGTTAGGCTTCTTAGGTGTTGCAGTCTTAACAGCTGTACAAACTCCTCTTTTCTGTGGTGAAGAGATATCGGTTGACTTCTTGTGAAGTGAGTTGAATCCCTTCTGAAGAGCAGGAGCTGTAGACTTTTTAACTGAAGTCTGTCTGCCTTTTCTAACTAACTGGTTAAATGTTGGCATTCCTTTTTCCTCCTTTTTTATTGGTTGCTTTACATTTTTGTTTTAGTGAACATCATCGCCTATTCACTGTATGTGCAAATATCATCGCCTACTTACACAGTATTTAATTCTACTAAAATAAATCTGTATTGTCAATTGTATTTACCTGTGATAAATCTGACTATTTTCTTACAATGTAACAATAAGTCCCGACCTTTCAGCCGGGACTTATTTAAAAGATTTAATCTTCCTTATTCTTTACTCTTGCAAAGGCCGTCAAAGATATTGTAAGCATCAACAGATAAATATATATATTGTTTCTGTCTTCTGTCTTCGGTACAGGCAGCTTCTCTCTTCCTACCGCACTTCCTTTTGCGACAACCTGTCTGTCTACGTTTGCAGGCTGTGCATTTGGAGTTTCTATAGGTTTATCTTCAGGATTCTCTTTCTTTATTCCTGAATCTATAAGCTGTACCACTCTTTCAGCTCTTATATTTGCATTTGAGCTTCCTCCGGAACTTCCTCCTCTTCCTGCATTTGATCTTGTTGCTGTTGACGGTGTCGCTCTGTTCGGTCTTATGATGTAATCATTGTTTCTGTCTCCCGGTATTGTTACATTGCTTGGGGTTGCAGGTATCAGAGGGTTTGGTATTATGATTACACTTGGATCCTTTAAGTATACATATGTTACTTCCTGATCATCCACTCTAAAGATTCCGTCTGTATTTCCTTCCGATCTTAAGAAGTGATAGCCGTTTATCTCTATTGCACTTGTACTGTATGGTAAGCCAAGTTTTCTGCTTCCGTTTAATACATCATCCGCACTTAAGCTTCTTCCTGCCGGATCTACATAATGGATTGTTACATTTCCGGCATTCTTTCTTCTATATACATACACTACTGTTTGCTCATCCTCAGTAAATACTCCGCTTGCATTTGCAGGCATACTTATTAAATCCAGATTTTCTATTGTTTCTACATCTGTTGTATAGTTAAGGCCAAGCTTTCCTGCTCCGTCTATTACCTTTGGTGAAACCAAGTCTTCTCCGCTTTCCTCATCCACATAGAATACTTTGACGTTTCCTCCGTTTTTTCTTCTATATGTATAAGTTACTGTCTGTGGACTTGATGTTATTACTCCGCTTGCATTTGCAGGCATACTTATAATTTCATAGTGAGCTATTGTCTTTGCTGTTGTTGTATATGGTAGGCCTGCATTTTCCACTCCTGATATATTCTCAGCATTTGCAAGCTCTACTCCGGCCTCATCTACATATACGGCTTTTACTTCTCCTCCATCCTTTCTCTTATATACATAAGTTACATTCTGGCTTGAAGTTGTGTATACTCCGTTTGCATTTGCAGGTAGGCTAAATATCTCATAGTCAGGTATTGTAGCCATACTTGTGCTGTAGGCAAGACCAAGCTTTCTGCTTCCGTCAAGTACTTCATTTGCTATAAGATCACTTCCGTCATACTTTGATATATGATGTACTGTTACATCTCCCGCATTCTTTCTTGCATACTCGTAGTTTACTGTCTGTGTTCCTACATTAAACACTCCTGTTGCATTTGCAGGTACTGTTATAAGATCGTATAGATTTATGTTTTCACTGTTTGTACTGTATGGTAAGCCAAGCTTTCTTGTACCGTTAAGTATTGTAGAGGCATATAATACATCACCTGTTCCAACCTCTATATGATTTACAATTACATCTCCGGCATCTCTTCTTCTGTATACATATGATACCGTTACATTTGTATTTGAGAAGGTGCCTGATTTATTTGCAGGTACTGCTACTAAATCATAGTCTGCAAAGGTCTTTACCTCCGTATCATATGGGAGTCCGAGCATTCCGTCTCCGCTTTGTCCTACAGGGGCATGAAGTGCGCTTCCGTCCGCTTCGTCAGTATATGTTGCTATTACATTTCCTGCATTCTCTCTCTGATAACGATAGGTTACTACTATTTCCGCTCCGGTTTGGTATGTTCCTGTTGCATTTGCAGGCATACCGCCCACAAGCTCATAGTTTGGTAAATCTGCTGCTGTCTTTGCTGCTGTTGTATAAGTAAGTCCAAGTCTTCCTGTTCCGCTTAATACTTCATCCGGGGCAAGGCTTGCTCCTGTTATTGCATTTATATGCTTTACTCTTACATTTGCAGCATCTCCACGCTTATATTTGTATTCTACAAGCACATTTCCGGTTCCGAAAGTTCCGGATTTGTTTGCAGGTACCGCTATAAGATTATAGTTTGCAAAGCTCTTTTGATCTGTATCATAAGCAAGACCAAGTTTATTTGTACCGCTTTGTACTACAGGGGCATGAAGTACATCGCCTGTTATATCATCTACATATGTTGCCGTTACATCACCTGCATCCTGTCTCTTATAAAGATATATTATCTCTACAGGTGTTGCCTGCTCTATATAGCTTCCCGTTACCGATGCGGGAACTCCCGCTACCAATTCATAGTTTGGAAGCTGTGCCGTTGTTCTTGCCTGTGTTGTGTACGGTAATCCAAGTTTTCCTGTTCCGTCCAATACCTCATTAGGATAAAGCACTGCGTTACTTCCCTGCTCCAGATGCTTTACTATTACATTTGCAGCATTCTTTCTTCTATATACATAGTTTACTGTCTGCTCTGTTGTAGTAAATGTTCCTGTCGCATTTGCAGGATTTGCTGTTAACTCATAGTTTGCTACCGTTTTTGCTACTGTAGTATATGGGAGTCCAAGCTTTCCTGCTCCGTTTTGTGTCTCTTCAGTTGCAAGTACCGTATTTGTTGTATCCTCTAAATACTTTGCTACTACATTTCCTGCATCCTTTCTCTTATAGTAATAAGTGATGGTTATAGGTGCTGTAGTATATACTCCGTTATCATTTGTCGGAAGATTTGTTGTATCAAGGTCAAAGTTTGCTATTGTTTCTGCACTCTCTGAATATGGGAGACCAAGCTTCTTTGTTCCGTCAAGTATCTTATCTGCATGTAACTGAGTATTTGTACCTGTTTCCAAGTACTTAACTGTTATATTTCCTGCATTCTTTCTTCTATAGTAGTAATCCACTGTCTGAGCTGCTGCTGTGAAGGTTCCGTTCTTATTTGCCGGCTGGGCTACCAACTCATAATTATTTATGGTTTCCTCATTTGTAGTATATGCCAATCCAAGCTTATTTGCTCCGGACTGTACTACTGTGGTCGCAAGCTCTGTTGTAGTATTCTCCTCATAGTGATGCACTGTCACATCTCCCGCAGCCTTTCTTACATAGTAGTAAGTTACTGTGGTATCTGTAAGTCCATACTCTCCGGTTGCATTTGTCGGAAGTGGAGTCTCCGCCTCATAGAAGTTATCTGTTACAGGGACTGTTGTATATGGTGTGCCGTTTGGCTGTCTTGTTGTTACCGTCGGTGAAAGTTCGGTATTGTCATCCCTCTTTATATGCTTTACAACAAGATTTGTATATACCGACTTAAGTCCCAAGTTCTTTATTTTATTTGTATTTGTTCTTGTAAGAGGAACATCAAGTTCTACCCAGTTTACATTCGGTACAGGTACCTGATTTTCCTTCATCTTTGACGGAAGACTTACTGTATTGGTAAAGTCATTTCCTATCATTGTTGCCGTACTTGCATTTAAAGGTCTGATAATATCTCCGGCTAAGGTCTCGATATATACCTTATAATCACCTTCAGTACTTATCTTATCTTTAAATGTATAGTTTCCGTCATTATCTGTAATTATTGTATCTATAACGGTCTCAACACCGCCGTCTACCTTTACAAGTCTTACAGGTCTGTTTGCCGCTACAATATCTCCCGTATTGAAGCTTCCGTTTTCATCTACATCATAGTATGCCTTACCGGCTATGATGTATTTATTTATAGTAACCTTTGAGATAAGTGACTCTGAAGCACCGTTTAGATTGTTTCCATACCATGAAGCCACTGAGTTATTTGCACTTGAACCTGCTTCAAGTTCCTTTGTCTCAGGTATCTTCACTCTATAAGTGAATACGTCCGTACTTCCCGGAACCAACTGATAAGAAGTATTCATCACAGCCTTAAACATAGTAACGCTTGACCAGTCTGTGATTGCTCCTGCCTGCACCCAGTTGGCTGCCGCATTTGCCTCTATTGTTCCTGACGGAGCGTCTGTAGAATAGTAAACTGTATAGCCTGCAGGTGCAGTTACCGGACCTTGCAAAACAGGATACATCTTTGAGCCTCTGGCTACATAGTTTCCATGCTCGTCTTTTACTATTTCCTTATCGTTTTCATATGGGAATATATCCATTACATTGAGTTCTCTGGCATTGTCAATGGAGTTATTCCATGCTGATAATTTGTACTCTACTATATCGCCGCTCTCCGCATTGATAGCACTGTTATAATTTGTCTCTGTAGTAAGCTTTTGCTTCTTTGTTAAGATAACTGCTCTTGGCGGAATAAAGTTAAACTTAAAGCTCTGGTATGAAAGTCTGTCAGTAGTGCTTCCGTTATTATTTGCATCATACTTATCAAGGAAATCCACAGTTGCACTTGAATATACTGTATTTGGAGCAAAACCGCTTGCATCTGTTGAGTTATTATCCCATGTCATAAATGACTCTACAGTGTGTTCACCGCCTTCAAGACTGGTAGTAGGCTTAAAGTTAAAATACAATCTATCTACACCACTGAAAGTACTTGTTCTCTTTGGCAGTGTAAAATTATCTAAATCAAACACATATGCTGTTTTTCCGGTACCCTTATAATTATCCACTCTCTGTGGTGTAGTATTTAGGGTAAATCTATATTGAGCCTGATAATTATGGTGCAATGCACTGTCAAACTCCAGCTCCGGATCCACAAGGAATATAATCTTTGCATTTTGCACAGTTCTATCCACACCGACAAATGCATCATAAACCGTATATACATGATAATTTATCTTATCACCTAATTGAACATTTGTAAGAGAAGGATTACCATTGATATTCTGTGAGTGCTTATCCATTCTGATTTTTGCATAATCTCTTTGATAATGTCTCCTTATCACAGCGTCTCTCATACTGTCTCCTGTATTTGAAAGAACCCTTCCTCTATTATATGCTGTATAGAGCTGTCCTGCAGCAAGTCTGTTTTCAATAGTTGTTACTGCCTGAGGAGTAAGTTTTGTCTCTAAAAATAAACCGACAGCGTTTTCTGCATAACCTGAAATAGTTATCTCATCATTGAAATCAAGTCTTACTGCTTTATAATGCTTTGCTGTCATAGAATGGTCAGTATCCCATTTAAAGTAATCAACCTTATTTGTTACAGGAGTATAATTTATATTGGTAGCAATAACTTCTTCACTGCCGTCATCATTTATTCCTATAAGCTTATTTTGATTTAACTTTGCAAGATTTGCCGCATCAAACATTGATTCCCAAACTCTGAAACCATAACCGGTAAAATCCACCATTTCATTAGGGGTATCAAGTATTGATTTAAACTTTACTGTTGATCCTGTAACAGGAGTAGCACCCCAATACTGTGATACATTTATCATCCATTTGTTTTTACCGTCATTATCTCCTAAGTGTACATATCTGTCACCATTATTGTTCTGACCGCTTGAATCTGTTTCAGGGAATATATTCCACTTAAAAAGATAAATCTTTTGAGCATATCTATAGGATTTATAAACCCTTGATTTTCTTTCAGTACTCATATCCACACTACCGTCATCATTTATAAGATAGTTGGTCTGTGGTATATAAACAGTTGTATAATTGGATGCATTTACGCTTTGAGTACCGTCATGTTTTGCAGTAAACTTTGTAAAATAGCTTATTGCACCCGGCGGCATATCAATATCTTTTGTTATGGTATGCGCTACAGGGTCATATGTCCAGTCTGCATTATCCGGTAGACTCGGATCCCATATAATACTTGATGGCAAAGTAAGGATTGTTCTTGTCTTTCTTCTGTCTGCACCGTAGTTACTGGCTGTTATTTCTGTATCATTTACATGCTTTGTACCGTTTTGTGCATATGTATACCAGGTATCTGTAAATCCATTCTTTATATGTGAGTGGTTTGCATCTGTTTCATCATCGGATATAATCACATTTGTATCTGTTCCACCTCTACTCCAGCCTCTAATAGTTCCATCATCATGGCTGTTTACACCCATAACATAGGTTTCTGCAGTAAATTGCTTTGTGTTGTTTGCAAGCTCTACACCATCCTTTGTAAAAAGTCTGGTCTCTAATGTAGCTGTCTCACCATTTGCAAACTTACGACTTGTCATAGTGGCTCTGAACGGATTCGATACCATCGGTCCCGGTGCCAGTATATTATACATAACTTTTATTTTCCAATATGCAGCATCCCATGTCACAGACACATTCTTTATAGTAGGAGAGCCTGATACATCAGCAGGTCTTGGCTGATTAAACTCACTTCTTTTTAAATATATTATTGAATACGGTTCTGTATAAGTATCACTTGAAACAGTTACATTCAAATAATACGATTCCGGCTTTCCCGGAAGGGAAGTAGTCTGAGTTCCTTCAATATACGATATATTCGTAGTAGCGGAAGTTCCACCACCCATAGCCAACGTATCTATAGCGAAGAATTTTGATATCAAAAAAAGAATCGTTAATATAGTAAATATTAGAATATTTACTTTTTTACTAATCCTAAACAAAATACACCTCCATATTTTTTTATTTTATCACCCTATATTTGCCGTGTTTCAAGTCTAAATACCGAGTCTTTTGCATTAAATAAAGAGCTACATTTCAGCAAAAATTTATATAACATGTAACTCTTTAAAACATTTCTTCACCTATATAGCATAACATTTTAAAGAAATGAATTCTATTCTTTTCATACCTATTCAAAAATTTTGGCAAATAGCATTATTTATTTGAAAAACTACAGATATTTTTCATCTTAGGTTTTTACAAATAATCATATACTGTTTTTTGTGATGATTTTCTATTCATTCATTTGTAGAATGCTGAAAGTTTTTATCAAATCAATATTTATCTTTACTTTGGTGTACCTGACATTTTTTCAATATTAATCATTTTAATAAATAGGTTTTGTTTAAATTGTTAACTTTGTTATATTATAGGTTGACAATTATCCTTTTTTATAATATCATCTTCTTGTATTTTATTTTTATAGTAGGAGATTTTTATGGCAAAGACTATTACAATAAAGAAAATGGCCATAGTATCGCTTATGACAGCCATACTATGTATTTTATCACCCATATCCGTACCTGTTTTTATAAGTCCGGTACCTATTTCTTTAGGCGTACTTGCAATCTATCTGACTGCATATGTACTTGAACCTGTAGAAGCTCTTATATCGGTAGTTATCTTTTTATTACTTGGTATATTCGGATTGCCTGTTTTTTCAGGATATTCAGGCGGTATCGGAAAAGTACTTGGACCTACAGGTGGGTATATTATAGGATTTTTATTTACAGTATATGCAAGTTCAGTTTTTATTCATTTAAAGAAGGGTATTGCCTTTGATATTATAGGGATGATAATCGGACTTGGAATTTGTTATTTCCTTGGTACAATGTGGTTTTCATTACAACAGGGAAAAGGCTTTATAGCTTCACTATTATTATGTGTAGTACCGTTCTTAATAGGAGATGCAATAAAAATTGCTGTTGCAGCTATTATCGGACCTGAGATAAGTAAAAGATTGAATAAATTGAATATATAAAAATACGGCTATGAAATTTGATTTTCATAGCCGTATTTTTATCTTTCTCTATAGCCCAAAGCCTGCTCCAATACTATTTTTTCTTCATCTGTAAGTACCTGATCTGTCTGACCGTTTTCAACTATTTTTATATAATTAAAAGTAGTCTCTCTGGAGTGAATACTGTTTATTATATATCCGGAATTTCTGTAATCCAAAAGACAAAGTGCAAAACTTAATTTACCACCCATCCCTTCAAATGCGTCATATTTCAATATTCCCATTTTTTGCAGACAGTTTCTTTCAAGTCTGTTCAGCTCTCTTATGGCATCTCTGTTTAATCTGCTTTCACTTTTTAAACTGCGGATATCTTTTCTAAGCAGAATTATAATATCCTCCAGATTCTTTGCAGATTTGCCCGCCATAAAATTATCATAACTCTTGAAAAGTCTTCTGTACTTTACTCTATGTTTTACCATAGATATAAATAATATAAAGTTAAAAATAGCCACCACCAGGATAAAGCCAAACAAAACTCTATTATCAATTGTCAAATTTATCATCTTTTTATCCTAATGTCTTAAAAATATCCATTATTCTATCAAGCTCTACTTGAGAATAATATTCTATTTCTATTCTTCCTTTATTTTTATCTTTCTGGTTTATATGCACCTTCGTTCCAAGAACTCCCTGAATGCTGTCTTCATACTCCTTATAAAATAAAGATAAATCTCTTGCAGTATCATCATCCCCCTTACTTAACTCTTCAAGATCCACCTTTTTCTTTTTTGATAAAGCCTTTGCAGCTTTTTCAGTATCTCTTACACTGAGACTTCTCTTAATTATATCCAGAGCAAGCAATTCTCTTTTTCCTTCATCCTCAAGACTTAACAAAGCTCTTGCATGTCCTGAAGAGATCTGCCCGTCTATCATATACTGCTGTATATTTTTACTGAGTTTTAAAAGTCTTAGAGAATTGGTAATAGTAGAGCGGTTTTTTGCCACCTTATCCGATAATTCTTCCTGAGTCAAATTATATTCCTCAATCAAACTTTTATATGCCAAAGCTTCTTCAATAGGGTTCAAATCCGTTCTCTGAATATTCTCTATAATAGCAATTTCCTTAGCTTTTTGCTCATCATAATCTCTGACAACTACCGGAACTTCTGAAAGTCCTGCCGCCTGTGCGGCTCTCCACCTTCTTTCACCGGCAACTATTTCATATCTGTTACCTACTTTTTTCACCAATATAGGCTGTAATACTCCATATTGTTTTACCGAATTTGCAAGTTCATCAAGGCTTTCCTTATCAAACATCTTTCTGGGCTGATTTCTGTTCGGCTCTACCAATGAGATTTTCACCATTAACTCACCGGCGCCTTTACCTGCATCTTCTTCTATATTTCTGTCAGTTGTTTCGTCAATAGCCGCTTTGGTTCCGTTGATATTTCTAAGAAGAGCATCAGCTCCCTTTCCAAGTGCCATTCTCTTTGCCATTTTTACCTCCCGCTTTTACTTAGTACTTCTGATGCCAACATTCTATATGCCTGTGCTCCGGTTGAAGTAGTGTCATATTCTGTTATTGGCATACCGAAGCTGGGAGCCTCCGCCAATTTAACATTTCTCGGTATT
The DNA here is from genome assembly GCF_000512995.1 of Lachnoanaerobaculum sp. MSX33. Classification (NCBI taxonomy): domain Bacteria; kingdom Bacillati; phylum Bacillota; class Clostridia; order Lachnospirales; family Lachnospiraceae; genus Lachnoanaerobaculum; species Lachnoanaerobaculum sp. MSX33. Next base: position 22,060 of record NZ_AZXX01000007.1, read on the forward strand.
ATAGTTTCAAAAATATTCTCATCAGATATAACGCTCTTAACACCTTCTATAACCTGTCCGCTTAAGTTATTTCTTGCATCGTACATTGTAAATACAATGCCTTCAATTTCAAGTGTAGGATTCAGTCTTTCTCTTATAAGATTTACTGTTCTAAGCATCTGGTTTAATCCCTCAAGAGCGTAATATTCACATTGAATAGGAATAATCACACTGTCAGATGCCATAAAAGCATTTATAGTCAGAAGACTCAAACTTGGTGGACAGTCAATTAATATATAATCATACTGCTTATATATTTCACTGATTTTTCTTCTCAAAGTTCTTTCTCTGTCTTCAAGTTCCAAAAGCTCAATTTCCGCACCGGATAAATCTACATTACTTGGAATAATATCAAGATTTTCCACCTCGGTATTTAGTATGGTATCATTTATATCTTCATCACCTATAATAACTTCATATATAGTCTTTTCCGTATTTAATTTATCTATTCCAAGTCCACTTGATAAATTCCCCTGTGGATCAAAATCTATTGCCAAAACACTTTGTCCTGCCTCCGCTAAAGCAGCTGAAAGATTAACAGCAGTAGTAGTTTTACCTACACCACCTTTTTGATTTGCAAATGAAATAATTTTTGTCATAATATCCTTCAAGCAATTGCTTGTCCTTTCTATATTTATGTTTCCCGTGAAACATTTTTATTCTTATTATTTTAGTTCTTTATTTTGTCCGAAAAGAGCTATATATTTCCTTGCCTTTTCGAATTTCCAATATAATATCTTTTTAAATAAATATTTCCCGTGAAACATTCTTTATAGATATATATTCAAAGCTTTTAAAAATTCCTTTTCGTTCTCTATGTGAGGATATTTGTTGGAATCATCTATTATCACAGTTTCAATAGCAGGATTTATCTTTACATATTCTTTGGTTATATCCGAAGAATCTCTATTAAATCTACCCTCAAATATTATTATACTGTTATCTATTTGAGAAAGTTCAAACTTTATATTTTTCTTGGTATAAAAACATACAATACTTGAATATAGTGACTTTGGTGATAAACCTCTATGTGCAGCTTCATAACATTTATCCAACATATCATCTGTGAATTTTTCTTTTTTATAGAAGTTCGGTTTTATATTATGTTTTATATTAATTTTGTATACCGCTATATTATATAGTAGAGTTCCTAAAATTGATGTACTGAGTATTGCTTTATATGTTCTGGCCCTTTTTCCCGGTATAAGATGACCATTTGACAATTTTTCAGGTGAGACAAGTATTATTTTCTCAAACAATGTGCTATCATTATCACATGCCGCAATAACAAAAGAAGAGCTGTTTCCACTGGTTATTACCGTTGTCCTTTTGCCTATAACTACCTTTATAAAATCAGAGATTAACTGGGAAAATATATGATTTGTATATGTCATAAAAGGCTTTTCAGAAAGGCCGCAACCAAGCAAATCAATAGTATATACAGTATGTGTTCTCGCAAGATTATCTATTACTTTGAACCATTCCTCGGATGATGATGCCACCTCCAAAGAGTGTACTAGCAGAATAGGATTACCATGCCCTTTTTTTCTGTACTTTATATTTCCAAATCTCCACTCAAACTCTTTTGTTTTATCTTTCTCAAGAAGATTTTTTGAAACTGCATGAATTTTTGTAATTTTATTTAATAATGATACACCTATCAATGTAGAGGATGAAATCACCATAGCAGTTAAAATTTTTAGGTATTTTTTCACTTTTTAAACCCCTTATTTTATAGAATAATATAAGCCGACAATTGAATTCTGTACTTATATTCATTCGATATATAATTACTTTTATATTTTATCATACTAGTATTTTCTAATCAATGCGATAACATTAAAATAAATTTTTATTTTTTATGTTTCACATGAAACATTACTTTGTTTCACACTATAAATTATACAATTATTTATAATTATATATTATTAAAAGAGACCGAACTTAAAATCATTGAGATATATGTGCTTTCTTAAAATATTGCTATGTTAAAAAATACATTATGACTATAATATATGCAAATAAAAAATCCATACAGTATAATGTTTCACATGAAACATCACTGTATGGATAAAATACATGTTTCATGTGAAACATATATTTACTTTATAGGTTCCTTGGTCGGTAAACCGGCTTTTCTCGGATATTTATCAGGTGTGGATTTTATTTTCTTTATATCAAGTAAAATTCTTTCTCCGTATTCACCCAGCTCAAACTTTTCAATATTTCCTGTTTCTCCACCCAGCACTTTTATTGCCTTTTGTGCCTCGGCAATTTCTACTTCATACCCCTTTGATTTATATGATATGAAACTTCCGCCAATCTTTACCAGAGGTAAACAATATTCTGAAAGTGATGCCAGATTTGCAACAGCCCTAGATACACATATATCAAACTTCTCTCTGTAATCTTTATTTCTGTCTATATCCTCAGCTCTTGAATGTATTGCATTTACATTTTTAATATCCAATATTTCACAGGTTTCTTTTATAAATTTTATCCTTTTATTAAGGCTGTCTATTAAAGTCATATTAAGATTCGGATATACTATAGCTAAAGGTATTCCCGGAAAACCTGCACCTGTACCCATGTCCGCTATATTATAATTCTTACTTCCGAGATCTTTTACGGATTTTTCCAAAGCAATACTGTCTATAAAATGTTTATATGTAAACTCCTTGATTTCTGTTATTGAAGTAAGATTCATAACCTTATTTTTCTCAACCAAAATCTCATAGAATTTATACAGCTTTTCTTTTTTCTCATCAGATATATCAACATCAAGAATATTGCTTTCCGATAAGTATTTTACCATATCATTATACATTCTTTTTCTCCTTATAAGTCTCTAAATATACCAATAATACGGTTATATCTGCAGGTGACACTCCCGATATTCTTGACGCCTGACCGATAGAGCTTGGTCTTACTTTGCTTAACTTTTGTACCGCCTCTATTCTAAGACTGTTTACATTATTATAGTCTATATCTACAGGTATTTTCTTGTTTTCAAGTTTTTTAAACTGCTTTACCTGTGATTCCTGCCTTTTTATATATCCCTCATATTTTATATTTATATTTACCTGATCTCTGACTTCTTTCCTTAGTTCTTTTCTGTCTTCATCAAGTTCTTTTGTAAGATCGTAATTTAACTCAGGTCTTCTTATAATTTCTGCCAGATTTGCTGAAGTTTGAAGAGGTGTAGATCCGTTTCTTACTAAAAATTCCTGTACTTTGGCATTCGCCCCTACATGGATATTTTTCAATCTATCAATTTCCTCATCTATTTGTCTTTCTTTTTCAAGAAGCCTTTGATATCTTTCCTCTGAAATAAGTCCTACTTCATAGCCTATTTTTGAAAGTCTGATATCCGCATTATCCTGTCTAAGAAGTAGTCTGTATTCAGATCTTGAAGTCATCATTCTGTATGGCTCATGACTTTCTTTTGTAACCAAATCATCTATAAGTACACCTATATATCCTTGATCTCTGCCTATTACAACCGGTTCTTTTCCCATAACTTTCATGGATGCATTTATACCTGCCATAAGTCCTTGAACCGCAGCCTCTTCATAACCTGAACTACCGTTAAACTGACCTGCTGCAAACAAACCATCAATAGACCTGAACTCCAAGCTGTCTTTTAACTGTCTGGCATCTATGCAATCGTATTCAATTGCATATCCGTTTCTTACTATTTCAGCATTTTCAAAACCTTCTATACTCCTGATCATTGCATACTGTACATCCTCAGGCAAAGAGCTTGAAAGTCCTGACAGATACATTTCATTTGTATAAAGTCCTTCAGGCTCTACAAAAATCTGATGTCTGTCCTTATCAGGAAATTTTACAACTTTATCTTCTATAGAAGGGCAATATCTTGGACCTGTTCCTTTTATAGCACCTGAAAACAATGGTGATCTGTCTATATTTTCTCTTATTATTTTATGAGTCTTTTCACCTGTATATGCAAGATAGCATTTTACCTGTTCTTTTTGTATACTCTCAGGATCGGTTTCAAATGAGAAAGGTACTACCGGATTATCTCCATATTGCTCCTGCATCACACTGTAATCTATGGTTCTGCCGTCAACTCTGGCAGGAGTACCTGTTTTAAATCTGTTTAAATCAATACCGTATTCCAAAAGAGAAGATGTCAGATGATTTGCAGATTTTAGACCGTTCGGTCCTGTATATTCAGCCACCTCTCCATATATACATCTTGCATTCAAATATGTACCTGTCGCCGAAATGACCGCTTTAGCAAAGTACTTACTTCCTGACACGGTTTCAACACCTTTACATATATTATTCTCAATTATAAGCTTTGTTATCTCTTTTTGACATATAGTTAGATTTGGAGTATTCTCCAAGGTTTTTCTCATTTCTTTGGAATATTCCTGCTTGTCGGCCTGTGCTCTGAGAGAGTGCACTGCCGGACCTTTTGATGCATTAAGCATCTTGGACTGTATAAATGTCTTATCAATGCATTTTCCCATTTCTCCGCCAAGTGCATCAAGTTCTCTTACAAGGTGTCCTTTAGAACTCCCACCTATATTTGGATTACATGGCATCAAAGCTATGGAATCCACGCTTACTGTAAATATTACAGTCTTCAGTCCAAGTCTTGCGCTTGCAAGTGCCGCCTCACATCCTGCATGACCTGCTCCGACTACCACAATATCATATACTTTTTCTATTATATTCATTAACTACCTCTATTTAATTGTATGCAATTATATTACTTGCCCATACAGAACTTTGAGAATATTTCATTTACAACATCATCATCCACTGTTTCACCTATTATCTCACCCAATGCTTCATAGGCATTTAAAAGATCTATTGTAAAGAAGTCCTCTTCGTATCCTTCTTCGATACTTGAAAGACACATTTCCAAAGATTCCGATACTTCATTTATTATTTCCTGATGTCTTATATTTGTTATAATTACCTGATCATTGAAATTTATCTCTTTTGAAATAAACTTAGCCTTAATCATATCCTCCAATTCATCTACTCCTATATTTTCCTTGGCTGAGAATATTATAACAGCCTTATCACTGTACTTCTTGATATCTTCAACACTTAATTTCAGCTCTCTATCAGACTTATTAAGCAGTATTATTGCATTTTTATCCTTTACACTTTCAAGCAACTCTATATCTTCTTTATCTAAAGGTAAAAGTCCGTCTATTACCACCAAATTTAAGTCTGCATTATTACTTGCCTCTATTGCTTTTTGTACTCCTATACTTTCCACCACATCATCAGTCTGCCTGATACCTGCCGTATCCGTGATATTCAAGCTGATACCTGACAATTTGATATTCTCCGTCAATGTATCTCTTGTTGTTCCGGCTATATCGGTAACTATTGCCCTGTCTGTTCTTGAAAGAAGATTTAAAATGGAAGATTTTCCGGCATTCGGCTTTCCTATTATGACCGTATTTATACCTTCCTTTATAATACTCCCGTCTTTAAATGATTTCTTTAAGTATTCTATTCTTGTATATAATTTCTTTACTATCTTTTTTAATTTATCACTGTATCCGTCCAGTGAATAATGCTCCGGATCGTCAAGTGCTGCTTCTATAAATGCTATCTGTTCCAGTATCTGAGCCCTTATTGTCTTTATATTCTCAGTTACGGCTCCGTTCAACTGTCTGATTCCGGCTTTTAATGCCAGTTCATTCTTTGCCTCTATTATATCTATTATCGCTTCCGCCTGACTGAGATCCATCTTTCCGTTCAAAAAGGCTCTCTTTGTAAATTCTCCCGGAAGTGCCATTCTTGCTCCCGACTCCAGTACAGCATGCAATACTTTTTCAAGTATCAATATACCTCCATGACAGTTTATCTCTACCGTGTCTTCACCTGTGAATGTTCTTGGTGCTTTCATCAGCATTACCAAAACTTCATCTATTATCTCTTCACCGAAAAATATATGTCCGTAGTTGATAGTATGTGAGTCCGCCTCAATCAGTCTTTTCTTTCCGCTGTATATTTTATCGGCTATACTTACGGCATCTTCTCCGCTTATTCTTATTATTCCTATTCCACTTTCTCCAAGTGCTGTCGCTATAGCGGCAATAGTATCTGTTCTCTTCATATTTATATTATCCTATTTTATTACCTTTATATTGTTACTGAAATAAAAGAGGACCATCAATAACTATGTTATTAACAGCCCTCTTTCACAAGACTAATTTTTATTGTATTTCCCTTTTAGGGCTTCTTCTGTTTTGTTTAAAATTCTTCTTCGGATAAACTGTTATATGTCTGAAAGGTTCCTCACCTACACTCTTTGTAGATACCATATTGTCTCCCTGGAGTGCCGCATGTATGATTCTTCTCTCATAAGCATTCATAGGTTCAAGCTCTGTGAACTTACCTGTTTTCTTTACCTTTGCCGCTATATTCTTTGCAAGCATTTCAAGTTTATCTTTTCTCTTTTTTCTGTAGTTTTCAGTATCAAGCTTTATTCTTATATAGCTTTCGCTGCTCTTATTTACTACAAGGCTCAATATATACTGAAGTGAATCAAGAGTCTGACCTCTTTTTCCTATCAATACGCCTAAGTCTTCTTCACTCTCTATTACAATAGAAAGCTCATTTGTCTTAAATGAGAAATTATATACCGCATGTGCAGGAAGATTCATTGCTGCAAAGAAATCCTTTAAGAAAGCATCAGCCCTGTCTCTTATCTGCTCAAGCTCATCATTTGTAAGTACTCGTCTGCTTGTAGAAGAAGGCTCTTCCTCACCGTAAAACTGTGCATATTCATCTACAGCTTCTTCAGAATGTACAGATGTCTCTTTTTCTTCTACTGCAGCTTCTTCTACAACAGTCTCTACCTTTTGTTCTAAAGTTTCCTTTTTCTCTACTTCTTTTTTCTCAATAGGAGATTTTTGTTCCTTCTGCTTTTCGTGTTTCTTTTCTGATGAATTCTTTTTCTCTGTATCAGCAGATTTCTTTATTGTAACCTTAAGAGTCCATGGCTTTGCACCGAAAACTCCCAAAAATCCATTAGTGCCTCTTTCAATTATCTCTACATCCACATTATCACTTGTGGTTCCAAGCTCTATTAAAGCCTTGGTTAAAGCTTCATCATAATTTCTTGCTGAAACTCTAGCACTGTCCATCTCTTTCCTCCTATTTATTTTTCTTAGAATTTGCCTGCTTCTCATTGTACTTTGCTACCATATTAGCCTTTGAAGCAAGTGAACCCGGTTTTGCATCCTTATTGTAATACTCTGTTGAATCCTTTAAATTCTTGGCATTCACTTCGTATTTTTTTGCTCTTTCTTCTTTTTCCTGCTTTTCAATTTCATCCATATGCTTTGCATTTTCGATGACTTTCTTATTTGCGCTTAATGCAGGAAGTCCTTGCTTTGCTCTCTTTGCATTTTGCTTTGCAAGGTTTGACTCTACAAGCTTATCAATATCAAGATCTTTAAGTCTGTAGTTTACAAGTAACTGAATAACTGTTCTTGCAAGTGCTGAAGCTATCCAGTATATACCGATACCTGCAGGGAGAGTAAAACAAAATACTACTGACATGATAGGCATTACAGTATTCATACTCTGCATCTGTTTTGCCATCTCATTCTCAGGCTCTCCGTTCTTCGGCTGGTTTGTTGTCATTACCTTAGTTGATATAAACTGTGTAACTCCGGCCAATATCGGTATTATCCATGCTACATTTATATTGTTCATTCCCTGCCATGGTGACACCGATAAATCAATACCGAGGAATGAATTCATCTGCTTAATAAGAGGAATACTTGTCTCCAAGACATTACTCATATTAGGGAATGTCTCTGACAATGTAGTCCATTTTTCAGGTGTAAATTTATATAATAAATCTATTACCTTATTTGTAATTGTATAGTCATTATTTTCTATAGGAAGTCTTACAGCTTTTGCCAAATCACTTATCTTATTTATATAATCAGACTGTTGCATAAGTGAAGTAGCCACAGTCTCAAATACGCTGCGAACACTTGTTACATATGCCGGTATTCTGTATATAACCTGATAAAGTCCGAACAATATAGGCATCTGTATAAGAAGCGGAAGACAACCGCCTGTCATACTTGTACCGTACTTACTGTACACAGCTCTTGTCTCAGCATTCATCTTCATTGCCGATTCATTATCTGTTTTTCCTTTATATTTATCCTGTATGGCCTTTATTTCAGGTTGAATTACAGCCATAAGTTTTTGTGACTTCTGCTGATTTATAGTCAAAGGTATCATTATTATATTTATTACCAGTGTAAAAATTATAATAGCGACACCGATATTTGTGATTCCCAAATCAAATATCAGATTCATTATAAATCCAAGTATTTCAGCAAACCAACCTATAATAGGTGTGGATGACTTTGTTAACAGTACAACGTCCAAGCTAATTCCTCCAAATTTCATTAGATTTTCTAACTTACTAAATTCCATAAATATACTTATGGCACAGGATCGTATCCACCTTTTGCGAAAGGATTACATCTCAATATTCTCCATATACTAAGTAATGATCCCTTTATTATGCCATGTTTTTTTAAAGCCTCTATGGCATATTGTGAACAGGTAGGAGTATAAATACAATGTGTTCTTACCTTTAGCGGTGACAGATATTTTTGATAGAATCTAATAAGCTTAATCATACCCTTTAATACTAAGCTATTTATTTTCTTCAACATTTTCTCTATCCAGTCTATGTGATTTCAGCAAATGTAAATAGGCATTTTCCAATTTATGATAATCCCCTACATCTGCACCTACTCGTACTACTACTATTATATCTAATCCCTTTTTCTCTATCTTATTCAATCTGAAAATTTCTCTCAATTTTCTTGCAAATGTATGTCTGACTACACTGTTACCGTTTTTCTTTGAAACCGATATACCTATCCTGTTGTAATCCAAATTATTTCCATATACATACATAACAAGAGTTTTATTGGCATACGACTTTCCGTTCTTATATACCCTTTGAAAATCAGCATTACTTCTTAAAGAAGGAAAATTTTTCACATAAACTCCTCAAATGCAAAACGCATCTTATATTAGATTAAATGTAATACTACCATAAACTAAAAGGATAGTCATAAGACTATCCCTAAGTAATCTTCGACAGATAAATTCTTTACTACATAATGTAGTACTCATCTGTTTTCCGGCTGTTGCCTTATTTTTTTAAGCTGATAATCTAGCTCTTCCTTTTGCTCTTCTGGCAGCTAAAACTTTTCTACCGCCTGCTGAACTCATTCTTGCTCTAAAACCATGAACCTTAGATCTTTGTCTCTTCTTAGGTTGGAATGTCATCTTCATGATCTGATACCTCCTTATTTCTTTTCGTTTGTCCAGTCTTTTTTAAGTCTATGTTCTTTACTTTTCCAAAGAACGCACCCTAGTATTATATATAAAGAAGGTATACAAGTCAATAGCTTTATCGCTCTTCACTGATTTTTAATAATGTACCTGCTACAGCTAAAGTAAGGATTGAAGAAACTATCGCCTCTGCTACTCCCTGTGTTCCTATTATACCTACTATTACAACAGGCAACTGTGTCAACTCTCTCCCTGTTGCACTTGCATAATGCTCTCCGAACAGGAAGTATATACCGCTCATTACCAATATTGTGTTTGTTACTGCCGCCATGGCACCTGATACCAGGAGTGCTATTTTCACCTTACCTGTTTTTCTTATTGCTCTAAAAACAAGTGCAGCCACTATACCTACCAGTATTCTCGGAACAAAACATACTATTACAGATCTTATTCCGCCTGTGTATCCTGCTATGGCCGGTGCAAACGGTGAAAAACAAAATGATGTCGGGTTCGGCATGAATGTATTCTTCCACATACTGCCAAGTCCGAATACAAATCCCAGTCCTGCTCCCTCTTTCCACCCAAGTAAGATTGCCCCAATGGCTACCGTTACATGAATGATAGTTGCGTTCATTATACCAAGCGGTATAAATCCCAAAATAGGTACCAATGTCTGAATAATAATTATAGCTATGAAGATAGCCATGATTACCATTCTTTTTGTCTTCTGATAAGAATCTCTCTTCATTTTTTTCTCCTCTCGCTACTACTCCTATTGGATATAATGCACTTAATATTATATATTTAATACTCCGTTTTATCAATATTTTTATTATCTCAAAGTAAGAATATTGTTCCCCGGATTTTCGACTGTTAAAATTCTTATCAACATAATTATCCACATTCACCTGTATATTTTCATTGTTTAAAATCTAAATGTTTATATTTTAGTTATCCACATTTTGTTGATAGTGTGTGGATATTTTATTTTATCTCAATGTTGACATTTCTTATTTTGTTATATTTTAAGCTATTTTTCTTTGTCAACATCGTTATCAACATTCTGTGTATAAGGCTTTTTTACATCTATTTTTATCATTTTTTAATATGGATAATTTATTTTACAATTTTTAATCAACTACGTTGTCCATAACTTTGTGAATATCTATGTTGATAATTTTCTTTTTTACTTTTTCTTTACATTGATATGAATACCTTTTTTTGATATACTTTACCTAGTTTATACTTATCCTAAAGGAGTAAAAAGGATGATAGATAAGATAAAATCCAGTTGGGAGGAAATAATCACATTTTTAAGGGATGATTATGAGCTCTCACCTGTATCATACAATACATGGATAAAACCCATGATTCCGACATCAATAGATAAGGATTCAAAGGGAGTTTATACCTTGGTCATCACTGTTCCTTCACAACCTTTTAAAACTTATGTTACAAAAAAATACTCCCTATACCTTTCGGTATCCATAGAGGAAGTTACCTTAATAAAGTGTAATGTCGTTTTTATAGAAAAGTCGGAGCAGGAAACAAAAAAATATCAAAATACGCTGATAGACAATAAGCGGCATCCGGTAAACAACCTGAAGCTTTTAAGTGCAAATCTGGATCCGCTTTATACTTTTGATACATTCGTAGTAGGTAAAAGTAACGATCTGGCACATGCAACCGCTATAGCTGTAGCGGAATCTCCGGGAAGTCAAAATCCGGGGGAACATTACAATCCCTTCTTTATATATGGAGGCGTTGGTCTTGGAAAAACTCACTTGATGCATTCCATTGCACATTACATATTGGAACACAATCCGGAGGCAATCATTTTATATGTCAGCAGTGAGAAATTCCTTAATGAATATATTGATGCGCTAAAAAACAGCAATTTACAGGAATATCGCTCAAAATATCGTAATGTAGATGTACTTCTTATTGATGATATTCAGTTTATCGGCGGTAAGGATGCAATACAGGAAGAACTTTTCCATACTTTCAATGCATTGTATGAGCAGAAAAAACAGATAATACTTTCTTCAGACCGACCTCCTATGGAACTTAAAAACCTTGAAGAGAGACTTCGTTCAAGATTTGCCTGGGGTGTGGCAGTAGAGATTTTTTCTCCGGACTTTGAAACAAGAATGGCAATTCTTAGAAGTAAGGAAGAAAGAGACGGCAAAAACATTGATAATGAAGTTATTCAATTTATTGCTACCAATATAAAGAGTAATATCAGAATGCTTGAGGGAGCACTAAATAAGCTTTACGCTATGAGCAGACTTAATAAAAATCAGGAAATTGATATAGAGCTGGCAAAAACGGTACTGAAGGATATGATCACTCCCGATGCTCCTACAAAAATAACTTCAGAGTATATTGCAACTGTGGTAGCGGATCATTTCAATATCACCGTGGCGGAATTAAAAGCCAAGGGAAGAAAAGAGCCTGTAGCAACTGCAAGACATATTACAGTTTATCTTTGCAGAAAAATGACCAATGATACTCAAACTAAAATAGGTCAATTTTTGGGTGACAGAGATCACTCCACGATAGTCAATTCCGAGGATGTAATTACTAAGAGAATCGTCTCTGACAGTGAGCTGAATCAGACAATTGAAACTATCAAAAAGAAGATTTCTCCACAGTAATCCAAATTATACGGGTAGTTCCCAAACATGGTGATGTTTACAAAAATAAGCTAAAAAGCAAGTATTTACAAGGCTTTTAAGACTTTTGCACTTATCCACACACTATAATAATACTAATACTAAAATATATTTAATTATTTATCATGGCGAGCGAGCTCCTTACTGAGTAAAAAATCGCCAACCGGAGGAACAATGAATTTAAAATTTCAAAAAGCACAATTGGTAAATGCTTTAAGCATTGTAATGAAGGCTATATCTACCAAGACTTCAAGTGTTATTTTAGAATCAATACTTATAACGGCAGCTGATAACAGAGTTGTTTTAGACGCTACAGATACGGAACTTTCAATTCAAACAGAAGTGGATGCGATTATAGTAAATCCGGGTGGAGTAGTTTTAAATGCAAAACTATTCTCAGAGATTGTAAGAAAGTTTGAAAATACGGATTCTTTAATAGAGCTTGATGTAGATAAGGATTTCAAGACCACTATCAGATGTGAGCAGGCTGTATTTAATATTATGGGAATTGATCCCGTAGAGTTTATACCGATGCCGAAGGTAGACAGGGATGATTTTATCAAGCTTTCACAGTTCAGTTTAAAAGAAGTTATCAGACAGACCGAGTTTTCCACAGCTATAAGCGATATCAACAGAATGATGGGTGGAGAGCTTATAGATATTAAAGACAATGTGGCTAAATTCGTTACTCTTGACGGACATAGAATGTCTATCAGAAATATTGAATTGAACGGAAGTTTTGAAAATCAAAGATGTGTGGTTCCTATAAAGTCCTTACAGGAAGTTATGAGGATAATTGACAGCGATACTCAAAAAGATGTTAATATTTATTTTTCAAAGGATCATATACTCTTTGAGTTTGATAAAACACTTGTATTGTCAAGAATACTTGACGGTGAATATTTCAGAATTGAGACCATGCTCTCGAGTGATTATGATACCAAGGTTACCGTCAGCAGAAACAGATTTCAAAGTGCTATAGAGCAGGCTATGATACTTATCAGGGAAAATGAACATAAGCCTTTGATTCTTAATATAGAAAACGGAATACTTACATTGTCCGTAAATTCATCACTTGGATTTATGGATGCCAAAGTAAATATTGAAAAAAGCGGAAGTGATTTAAAGATTGCCTTTAACCCTAAGTTCTTAGTGGATGCATTAAAGGTAATTGATGATGATTTTGTAGATATTTATTTTACAAACGCAAAATCGCCATGCTTTATTAGAGACGATAAAAATTCATACACTTACCTGATATTGCCGGTAAATTTTGTAGGATAAAGGTGAAATATGCAAGAAGTTAAAATTAGAGATGAATATATAAAGCTGGAGCAGGCTATGAAGCTTGCAGGTGCCGTATCTATGGGTTCGGAAGCCAAGATGGTAATACAGGCCGGAGAGGTTTTGGTAAATTCCGAGGTGGAGCTTAGAAGAGGTAAGAAGCTTAGAGACGGCGATATATTTACATACGAGAACAATGATTATAGAATCGTTGGAGCTTAAGGACTATAGAAACTATGAGAGTTTGAATATCCAGCTTTCAAGCGGTGTAAATATATTTTACGGTGACAATGCGCAGGGAAAGACAAATATTTTGGAGTCAATATATCTTGCCACCACTTCAAAGTCTCATAGAGGAAGTAAAGATAAAGATATTATAAAATTCGGAAGCAATGAATCGCATATCAAGCTGATGATAGAAAAAAACAACTCATCTGTAAGACTTGATATGCATTTGAAAAAGAGCAAGTCTAAGGGAGTTGCTATAAACGGTATTCCGATAAGAAAGCTTAGTGAGCTTTTCGGTACCTGTAATGTTGTATTTTTCTCTCCTGAAGATTTGAATATTATCAAGAGAAGTCCTAAGGAAAGAAGAAATTTTGTGGACATGGAGCTTTGTCAGTTAAATAAGCTCTATGTTTCCACTTTAGTTACCTACAATAAGGTGCTTGATCAGAGAAACAAGCTTTTAAAAGAAATCGGTTTTAAGAGCGGTGTTGAGGATACTTTGGATATCTGGGATATGCAGCTTGTAAAATACGGTAAGGATTTGATTGCTTACAGAGAAGCCTTTATAAAGGAATTAAATGGGGTCATTTTCGGTATACATTCTTTACTCTCAGGTGGTGAGAAGATAAATGTAGTATATGAAAAGAATGTTGAAAAAGATGATTTTGAAGAAGAACTGAAAAAATCAAGAACAAGTGATATAAGGTATAAGACTACGAATGTAGGACCACATAGAGATGATTTTTCATTTTTTCTAAACGGTGAAATGGATTTGAAAAAGTTCGGATCTCAAGGGCAGCAAAGAAGCCTTGCCTTATCATTAAAATTATCCGAGATAGAGCTTATAAAATCAAGATACGGAGAATTTCCGGTGCTTTTATTGGATGATGTATTATCCGAGCTTGACGGAAAAAGACAGTCTCATCTTTTGGAATCCATAAAACATATTCAAACTTTGATTACCTGTACAGGTGTGGAAGATTTTTTGAATAAATCTTTGGATATTGGAAAGGTGTTTAAAGTAACAAATGGTACAATAAAAGAAAATGAATATAATTAACTCATTGTATACAAGTATTTTATAAAATTGTTTAAATTTTGAGTAATCAAAAAATTTCTTTTTTGTGGTGTTATGTGGATGTAAAATAAAAATAAAAACTTACACCTTGTTAAAAATTAATAAAAATATAGAATATAAAAATGATAATATATAAAAAAATAATGTTAAAATCTTCGTAAAACTCTGTTAAAATTTGCAGACTTCAAAATTGTGTGTTATATTATCACACATAAATTCACACATGTATATTTATAAACTGATTTCGGAGGTAATATTCAATGACAAAAAAGAGAATTAATACATTCATAGGATCTATAGGAGCATTTATCGGAGTTTTAGTATTCTTATCTTATATACCGCAAATTATAGCAAATATAGGTGGTGAGAAATCTCAACCGCTGCAGCCGCTTGTAGCGGCAATATCTTGTTTGTTATGGGTTATATATGGCTTAACAAATGAACATAAAATAGATTATATCCTTATTATACCGAATGCGGCAGGTGTAGTTTTCGGATTTTTGACTTTTATAACAGCTTTGTAATAATGTATATTTTAGGGGTGCGTGGCACCCCTTTTTTCTTATTTATATGTAGTAATTTTATTCCACATTTTCAAAAAAAATGTTATAATATATCGATATGACATTAAGAGTAAATTTTCCTGAGAATATATTCTCAGATGATTTAAAGGAGATAGTATGAGTACAGAGTATGATGCATCCCAAATTCAAATACTGGAAGGTTTAGAGGCCGTTAGAGTAAGACCCGGAATGTATATTGGTTCAATATCATCAAGGGGTCTTCATCATCTTGTTTATGAGATAGTAGATAACTCTGTAGATGAGGCTCTTGCAGGATTTTGTACCGAGATAAAGGTAAAAATAAATGAAGATAATTCAATCACTGTAAGAGATAATGGTAGAGGTATACCGGTAGACATTCAGCAAAAAGCCGGAAAGCCGGCGCTTGAAGTGGTATTTACAATACTGCATGCCGGAGGAAAATTCGGCGGTGGAGGGTATAAGACCTCAGGCGGATTGCATGGAGTTGGTGCATCTGTAGTAAATGCACTATCTACATGGTTGGATGTAAAGGTTTATAAAGAAGGAAAAATCTATCATATGCGATTTGAAAAGGGTAAAGTCGTAGAGAATATGCATGTGATAGGTGAATGTGATCCGAGTGAAAGCGGTACCGAGGTAAGCTTCTTACCGGATGCCGATATATTTGAGGAAACAGTATATGACTTTGATATATTGAAAGTCAGATTAAGAGAGACAGCTTTCCTCACCAAGGCATTAAAAATTGTTTTGATTGATGACAGAGAAGAAAAAAAAGAAATGTCTTTCCACTATGAGGGTGGTATCAAGGAATTTGTTACCTATCTCAATAAGGGTAAGGCACCTATATATGATGAAGTAATATACTGTGAGGGTGTGAAAGAAAATGTGGTTGTGGAAGTTGCAATGCAGCACAATGACACCTATTCCGAGGGAATTTATACTTTTGTAAATAATATAAATACTCCTGAGGGTGGAACTCATCTTTCAGGATTTAAAAATGCACTTACAAAGACATTTAATGAATATGCCAGAAACAATAAACTGCTAAAGGAAAATGAGGACAATCTCTCCGGAGAAGACATAAGAGAAGGACTTGTAGCTATAATCTCTGTAAAGATACAGGATCCACAGTTTGAAGGTCAGACAAAACAAAAACTTGGAAATTCCGAGGCTCAAACTGCGGTAAATGCCATAGTAAGTGAGAAGCTTACTTATTTCCTTGAGCAAAATCCGGGAATAGCAAAGCTTATAAGTGATAAGGCTATTACAGCGCAAAGAGCAAGAGCTGCGGCAAGAAAGGCAAGAGATCTTACAAGAAGAAAATCTGCACTTGACGGTATGAGTTTACCCGGTAAACTTGCGGACTGTTCAAGTAAGAATCCTGAGGAATGTGAGATATTTATAGTCGAGGGAGATTCTGCGGGAGGTTCCGCAAAATCCGCAAGAAAGAGAGATACTCAGGCTATTTTGCCTCTTAGAGGAAAGATACTCAACGTGGAGAAGGCAAGACCTGATAAGGTATATTCAAATGCCGAAATAAAGTCAATGATTACAGCATTCGGTACAGGTATACAGGAAGATTTTGATATCGGTAAGCTTCGCTATAACAAGATTATCATAATGACCGATGCCGATGTGGACGGAGCTCATATTGATACCTTGATGCTGACATTCATATACAGATTTATGCCTGAACTTATAAAGGAAGGTCATGTATATCTGGCTCAGCCGCCACTGTACAAGCTTGAGAAGAATAAAAAGGTATGGTACGCATATTCTGATGAAGAACTTGATAATATTTTAAAAGAAGTCGGAAGAGATCAGAATAATAAGATACAAAGATATAAAGGTCTGGGAGAGATGGATGCCGAGCAGCTTTGGGAAACAACTATGGATCCTGAACGCAGAGTACTTAAAAAGGTAGTACTTGATGATTCAATGCTTTCAGAAACAGATTTAACATTCACTACTCTTATGGGAGACCAGGTTGCTCCGAGAAGAGAGTTTATAGAAACAAATGCGAAATACGTATCGAATTTGGATATTTAAAAAGGTAGGTTAAAATATGGAACCAAATGTTTTCGACAAGTTTAATGAGATCGACTTAAAGAAAACCATGGAAAAGTCATATATTGACTATGCAATGAGTGTTATTGCAGCAAGAGCGCTTCCTGATATAAGAGACGGTTTAAAGCCTGTACAAAGAAGAGTGCTCTTTTCTATGATAGAACTGAATAACGGTCCTGATAAGCCACATAGAAAATGTGCCCGTATTGTCGGAGATACAATGGGTAAATATCACCCACACGGAGATTCTTCAATATACGGATCATTGGTAAATATGGCTCAGGACTGGTCCATGAGATATCCACTTGTGGACGGACACGGAAACTTCGGATCTGTGGACGGAGACGGCGCGGCTGCCATGAGATATACAGAGGCGAGACTCTCAAAAATCGCAATGGAGATGCTTGCCGATATAAATAAGGACACTGTTGACTTTGCTCCGAACTTTGATGAGACTGAAAAAGAGCCTACAGTACTGCCGTCAAGATATCCGAACCTGCTTGTAAACGGTACTACAGGTATTGCGGTAGGTATGGCCACAAATATTCCGCCTCACAATTTAAGCGAGGTAATAAATGCCGTAGTAAGGATAATAGATAATAAGATAGAAGAAAAAGAATCTACTATCGATGAGATGCTTGATATCATAAAGGGACCTGATTTCCCTACAGGTGCGCATATACTTGGACTTAGAGGAATCAGAGAAGCTTATACTACAGGTAGAGGAAAGATAAAGGTAAGAGCGGTATCTGAAATAGAAGCCATGCCAAACGGCAAAAACAGAATTATAGTTACCGAGCTTCCATATCTTGTAAATAAAGCAAAGCTTATCGAAAAGATTGCCGAACTTGTAAAAGATAAAAGGATAGACGGTATTACAGATCTTAGAGACGAATCAAACCGTGAAGGAATGAGAGTCGTTATAGAACTTAGAAGAGATGTAAATGCCGGAGTTATATTAAACAGATTATATAAGCATACACAGTTACAGGAAACTTTCGGTGTAAATATGCTGGCACTTGTAAATAATCAGCCTAAGGTACTTAATATTTTACAGATGCTTGAGTATTATCTTGCACATCAGGAGGATGTTGTAACAAGAAGAACAAAGTATGATCTCAATAAAGCTAAGGAAAGAGCTCATATTTTGGAAGGTTTGCTTATAGCCCTTGATAATATTGATGAAATCATAAAGATTATCAGAGGCAGTGCAAATGTAAGTGTTGCAAAAGAAGAACTTATAAAGAGATTCGGACTTACCGATGTACAGGCTCAGGCTATAGTTGATATGCGTCTTAGAGCTCTTACAGGTTTGGAAAGAGAAAGACTTGAGTCCGAGTACAATGAGCTTTTGGCTAAGATTTCATATTTTGAGGGAATATTGGCAGACGAGAAGAAACTTCTGGGTGTGATAAGAGAAGAAATCCTTGTAGTTGAAGATAAGTATAAGGATGACAGAAGAACAGGCTTTATACAGGATGATGATATGGAGGATGAGGACCTTATACAAAGAGAAGATATCATCATTGCAATGACAAAGCTTGGATATATAAAGAGAATGAGTCCTGACAATTTCAATGTCCAAAACAGAGGAGGTAAGGGCATCAAGGGAATGCAGACCATTGATGACGACTTTATCGAAGACATTGTTATGTCAACTACTCACAACGATATATACTTCTTCACAAATAAGGGTAGAGTATATACTATAAAGGGATATAAGATTCCGGAAGCTTCAAGGACTGCAAGAGGTGTTGCAATAGTAAACTTATTGAATTTGCAGCCTGATGAGAAGATTTCGGCTATTATACCAAGTGAAGCAAAGTCAAAGGACGGATATCTCTTTATGGTAACCAAGAAAGGTACTATAAAGAAATGTCAGATTAATCTGTTTGACAATATAAGAAAGAACGGACTTGCAGCCATAAATCTCACAGAAGATGATGAGCTGATAGAAGTTAAGGTAACTCATGGTGATGACGATCTTATCATAGTTTCAAAAGACGGTATGTGTATAAGAATCAATGATAAGGATATAAGAGCTATGGGTAGAGGTGCTACCGGTGTTCGCGGTATGAGACTGAATAAAGATGATGAGGTCATCGGAATGCAGCTGGCATCTCAAGGGGAGTATTTGCTTCTTGTTTCTGAGTATGGGTATGGAAAGAGAACAAGGATATCCGAGTTCAAAGTCCAAAACAGAGGCGGTAAAGGTATCATATGCTATAAAGATAATGAAAAGACCGGAAAGTTGGTCGGAGCAAAACTTGTCAATGAAGACAGAGAGCTTTTGCTTATAACCACAGAGGGAATCATTATCAGAATAGAAGTAAGCGGAATATCAGTGCTTGGAAGAGCCGCATCAGGTGTTAAGCTTATGAATATAGACAGAGAAAGTGATACCAAGATTGCAAGTATTGCAAAGGTCAGAGAGGAAAAAAACACCGAATCTGAAGAGGAAAGCAATACATAGAAAGGAAATAAAATGCAAAAAATACCATTTTTGACATTAGATAAAGTAAGAGAAATTGTAAAAACATATCCGACCCCATGGCATATATATGATGAAAAGGGAATCAGAGAGAATGCAAAAAAATTAAATGAAGCATTCAGTTGGAATAAGGGATTTAAAGAATACTTTGCCGTAAAAGCCACTCCGAACCCTTTTATAATGAATATATTAAAAGAATGCGGTTGCGGTATGGACTGCTCTTCTATGACAGAGCTTGAATTAAGCGATGCCTGCGGTTTTAGCGGAAAAGATATAATGTTTTCCTCAAATGAAACTCCTATAGAAGAATTCAAGTTTGCAAATGAACTCGGTGCAATAATAAATCTGGATGATATAACACATATAGAATATGTTGAAAAGGCTTGTGGAAAATTGCCTGAGACTATGAGTGCCAGATATAATCCGGGCGGAGTCTTTACTATGTCAAACGGTATAATGGACAATCCGGGAGATGCCAAATACGGCATGACTCCCGATCAGATTATAGAAGCATTCAATATAATGAAGTCAAAGGGTGTAAAGTACTTCGGTATTCATGCATTTCTTGCAAGTAATACGGTTACAAATGAGTACTACCCTAAACTTGCAAAGGAACTGTTTGAGTTTGCCGTAAGAATAAAGAATGAATGCGGTATATGCGTAAGTTTTATAAATCTGTCAGGAGGAGTGGGTATACCGTATACTCCCGATCAGGAGCCTAATGATATATTTGAAATAGGCAAAGGTGTAAAAAAGGTATATGATGAAGTACTTGTAGCAAACGGTATTAAAGATGTGGCTATTTTTACGGAACTTGGTAGATATATGCTTGGACCATATGGAGCTTTGGTAACTGAGGCAATACATGAAAAGCATACACATAAGGAATATATAGGTGTGGATGCCTGTGCGGTAAATCTTATGCGTCCGGCTATGTATGGAGCATATCATCACCTTAGCGTCCTTGGTAAGGAAGAAGAAATTGCAGACCGTACATATGACATTGTAGGTTCACTGTGTGAAAACAATGATAAGTTTGCTATAGACAGAAAACTTCCAAAGATTGATAAGGGAGATTATATCTATATACATGATACGGGAGCACATGGCTTTTCAATGGGATATAATTACAATGGTAAGCTTAGGTCTGCGGAGTTACTCTTACAGGAGGGTGGAAGTGTAAAGATGATAAGAAGAGCGGAGACTGATAAGGACTATTTTGCAACTTTTGATTTTTGTAATATACTGGATAAGTATTTAAAATAAGATCTGCATATTTTTAAAAAGATAAGAAATCAAGTGGGATAAGTTAATATGATATTTAAAAAAAATCGGTCTGTATATTTTATGTCAATACTGGTTTGTTTTCTGTGTATCTTTTCACAAAGAGCATTGGCATCAACAGGAGTTTATATTCCGGATCCTGTAACAAGTTTTGTGGCAAATGTTAAGGATGCAGCCTATGGTGCAACAGGAGATGGTGTCAGTGATGATACTGAGGCGATACAAAGAGCCATTGATGCAGTTTCTGCGGCAGGTGGAGGAATCGTAGACATTCCGGCAGGAAACTATATGATTAACACATTGTATCAGACAGGAAACAGCTATGAGAAAGCCGGACTGGTACTTAAAAGCAATATTATTGTACGTATTGCAAGCGGTGCAACACTTTATGCGATTCCGAACGGAGAGAAGTCCTATCAGATGTTCAGTATCACACATGTTGACAATGTACATATAATAGGAGGTAGATTAATTGGTGACCGTGATAATCATATCGGAAATCTTGGACAGACCGGATATGGTGTCCGAATCACTGATTCTACAAATGTGGTTATTGAAGATTTGTATGCCGGTGAATTTTGGGGAGACGGAGTATTTTTAGGAGAAAACAGTAAAAATATTACTATCTATAGAGTTGTTTGTGATCACAATCGTCGTCAGGGAATGTCGATTGTAGGCGGTCAGAATGTCAAAATACTTGAGTCGGAGTTTAAACGCTCTGACGGTACACCTCCAAAGGCAGGAATTGATATTGAACCTGAGGGAGATTATCCGATTGCAAAAGATATTGAGGTACGTGGCTGTTTATTTGAAGGGAACGCTACAGGTTTTGTGGTTAGCAACCAGTATGCAAACAGTGTTGCAGCAAATATTACATTTGCCGATAATACTGTTCGTGATAATATAAGCGGAGTAGTCCTGGTAGGATTGAAAGGCGGTCTGGTTACAGGTAATAAAGTTTATAATGATCAAACTATAACAAAAAATGATATACATTGGGGCATCAGACTTCGCAACAACGGACGTTATTCAACAAGTAATGTCAGAGTCAGCGGAAACACTGTATATGGAGGAAATATTATTGACAGTACCGGAGAGAGCAGTAATACGGTTCAAAATAATACTTTTAAGGCTTCAGTCTATGTTCTTGGTATTGCACATGCAGAGCAAACACTTAATGCTAAGGTATATGACGGTGATTATGGAGATCTTCATGTTCATAATTCCATACTTGTTCCCGCATCTTCAATTTCTTCCTATCAGTGGTATGTAGACGGAACAGCTATTAGCGGTGCGACAAATTCAAGCTATATTCCTACAGCGGCAGATGCAGGAAAAGAGATTACTGTAAGGGTTCAGTATACTGATAAAGCCGGAAATGCAGAAGATGCAACAAGCTCTCCTACACTACCTGTAAATTATGCAAATCATGCACCGACTGATATTACGCTAAACCCTTTGTTTATCTACAGTGATGAATATTTGGCGGAAGTGGGACTGCTGACTACAACAGATCCTGATGCAGGAGATTCACATACATATACAGTTGATGATGAGCGCTTTGAGGTAGTATATGGTAATTTACTGCGTTTGAAAGGAGAAAATTATATTCCGTTTGGTTCTGTAAACACTATAACTCTCAATGTAACTTCAACTGATGCACTCGGTGCTTCTTTTACAAAAGCTTTTACAATAGAAGTTGCAAGGCCTAAGAACCAGCCGCCGAAAAAAATCACACTTGCCAACAATACACTAAATGCAGGAAGTCCCGGAGAAATAGTAGGAAAGCTTACAACTATTGATCTTAATGTAGGCGATACTCATACCTACACTTTAAGTGATTCACGTTTTGAAGTAAGTTCTGACAGTATGCTTAAGTTAAAAGATGGTATAAGTGTGGATGCGTCCACAGAGACAAGCATTAACTTGCAGGTAGTAGCAACTGATTCAGGCGGATGGGTTTGTACACAAAATTTCACTTTGCAGGTACAGTCAGAAACAACGAACAATACCGGAGCGACTAATAATACCGGAACTAATA
Source organism: Lachnoanaerobaculum sp. MSX33 (assembly GCF_000512995.1). Classification (NCBI taxonomy): domain Bacteria; kingdom Bacillati; phylum Bacillota; class Clostridia; order Lachnospirales; family Lachnospiraceae; genus Lachnoanaerobaculum; species Lachnoanaerobaculum sp. MSX33. The sequence goes on from NZ_AZXX01000007.1 coordinate 45,128, forward strand.
ATGGCGGAGCACAAAATAACGGAACAAATAACGGCGGCACAGTAAATACCGGAGCTAATAATAACAGTATCTCAACGCCGTCAGTACCTGAGCGTAGGAGAGGAGGCGGATCGGGAGGCTCCGACAGCAGAGATTCAGGATCTTCTTCACATAGTCGCAGAAGTACCGGTTTAAAGAATGGCAATACTTCATCCAATTCCTACTCTTATATTCAAACAGGCGTTAAAGTATATAATCATGGCAGTTGGAAAAAGAAAGGAAATATATGGCGACTTGAAGTTGACGGTTCATGGGCAAAATCCGTATGGGCATATATCTCGGATAATTGGTATCTTTTAAACGATAGAGGAGAGATGGTGACCGGATGGGCAAACGTTGACGGAAGATGGTATTTTATGGACGATTCAGGTGCAATGAGAAGCGGATGGCTGAAAGATGTAGGTGGAGAATGGTACTATCTGAATCCTATATCTGACGGTACCAAGGGTGCTATGCATGTAGGATGGCATCAAATCGACAACAAGTGGTATTATTTTAATACAGTTTCTAACGGTACACAGGGAAGAATGCTTAAGAGCCAGAGAACACAGGACGGTTATCTCCTTAAAGAGGACGGAAGCTGGGATGAGAGTGTCTCAAAGGAGTAAATTTAATTTGAAAGTGTTTATATATTTAAGAAATAATTCATAATAAGTTCAATGGTATTTCAATTCTTTTACGAAGAAGTATGATAATATTACATCATCATAACGAAGCACTTACAATGAATCCTATATATAGAAATCCTTAAGAAGGCACCCATTAAAAAGGGTGTCTTTTTAATTTGTTGAAATATCATTCTTGTATTGCTTAAAATATTAGAACTTGATAGAATGTACAGGATGTAGCTTTTGGATTTTGATCCTGCAGAGGTTATATCAGTAGGTATGTTTTAAGAGGAGAACAAAAATGATTGATAATGTATCATATCTCTTTGGATTCTTAGGCGGTCTTGGACTTTTCCTGTACGGAATGCATATCATGGCGGACGGTATGCAAAAGACTGCCGGAGGGAAGATGCAACAGTTCCTCAGTAAGATAACGGATAACAGGTTTACAGCCATCTTACTGGGTGCGGTAATAACAGCCATAATACAAAGCTCAGGTGCTACCACTGTAATGGTAGTAGGTTTTGTTAGTGCCGGAATGTTAAGCCTTGTCCAGGCTGTAGGTGTAATCATGGGTGCCAATATAGGTACTACAATTACAGCGTGGATAGTATCACTTGGAACAATAGGCGATTCACTCAAGCTCTTTCAGCCGGGATTCTATGCACCTTTAATGATTGGTATAGGTGCGATATTTATACTGTTTTCAAAATCCGACAAGAAAAAAACTATAGGTGAAATAATTCTGGGACTTGGAATGCTGTTTTTGGGACTTGATCTTATGGCAGGCAATATAAAGCCTTTCACAAGTGCTCCTATATTCTCGGAAGCGTTCAGAGTACTTGGAGGTAATCCGATACTCGGTATCATAGTAGGTATTGTAGTAACAGCTCTTATGCAAAGCTCATCAGCATCTGTAGGTATTTTACAGACACTTGCATTTAACGGTGTGGTAAATACTGCTGCAGCTATATATATAACTCTCGGACAAAATATCGGTTCCTGTGTTACAGCGATTATTTCAAGTTTGGGAAGCTCAAGAACTGCAAAGAGAGCCGCAGCTATACATCTTTTATTCAATACAATAGGTGCTATAGTCTTCGGTATACTTGGATTTATTGTATTTCAAGTGAATGTAAAACTTGCAAATCATACTATCAATGCTGTAGAGATTTCAATATTTCATACATTCTTTAATCTTACAATGACTACATTACTTTATCCTTTTGCGGGACTTCTTGTAAAACTTTCAGGAATGATTGTAAGAGGTAAGGATGATGAAGTTGAGGAAGAGGTAAAAGAGCCTGTACTACAGCTTGATGAAAGAGTTCTTCTAAGCCCGGCTTTTGCTGTACAGACTGCAAATAATGAAGTTGCCCGCATGGGAGAAATTGCTTTAAAAAGTTTAAATGCGGCTATTAGTGCTATCAACAATAAGAGCCTTGAAGATATAGAAACAGTTGCAAAATGTGAAAAGAAGCTTGATGATATGCAGGAAGCTTTGACTGAATTCCTTATAAAGGTAGACAATCTTTCACTCAGTGAAAGCCAGAAGAAGCATATTAACAATCTCTTCAATATGGTAACAGATATAGAAAGAGTCGGTGATCATGCGGACAACCTTTCTGAAAATGCAAAGTATATGATAGATAATAATCTTGAATTCAGTGATCTAGGTAAAGAAGATCTTGCAGAAATTTCAAAAGACAGTATTGAAGCCTTTGAAATCGCACTTAATGCAAGAAGCGGTGATGCTCTTAGAGCTGTGAGAAAGGTCAATAAGCTTGAGGATGAAGTGGATATGCTTGAGGATGAAATGAGAGAGAAACATATTGAAAGATTGTCAAAGGGAGATTGTAATCCACAGGCCGGAATCGCATTCCTTGATATCATAAGTAATTTGGAGCGTGTCTCAGATCATGCAACAAATATTGCGGGATATGTAAAGAATGAAATATAAATAAGAAGTTTTAAAGATTTACTTGCAATTATGTTTATAATTTTGTACAATTAAGAATGATTGATGAATAATTATCAATTGAGATAAACATCATTTTAAGTACTAATTTTAGGAGGAACTAAAATGTCAGTAAAAGTAGCAATTAACGGTTTTGGACGTATTGGTCGTTTAGCTTTCAGACAGATGTTTGAGGCTGATGGATATGAAGTAGTAGCAATCAATGATCTTACAGATCCTAAGATGTTGGCACATCTTTTAAAGTATGATACAGCACAGGGAGGATTTGCAGGACGTATAGGAGAAGGAAAGCACACAGTAGAAGCAGGTGAGGATTCAATCACAGTTGACGGAAAGAAGATTACAATCTACAAAGAGGCAGATGCTTCAAAGCTTCCTTGGGGACAGATCGGAGTAGATGTTGTACTTGAGTGTACAGGATTCTACACATCAAAGGAGAAGTCACAGGCACATATCAATGCAGGTGCTAAGAAAGTTGTTATTTCAGCTCCTGCAGGAAATGATCTTCCTACAGTTGTATTCAGCGTAAACGAGAAGACACTTAAGGCAAGTGACACAGTTATTTCGGCTGCTTCATGTACAACAAACTGTCTTGCACCTATGGCTGATACACTTAACAAGCTTGCTCCTATCCAGAGCGGTATCATGAGCACAATTCATGCTTATACAGGTGATCAGATGATCCTTGACGGACCACACAGAAAGGGTGACCTTAGAAGAGCAAGAGCAGGTGCTGCAAATATCGTACCTAACTCAACAGGTGCTGCAAAGGCTATCGGACTTGTTATCCCTGAGCTTAACGGAAAGCTTATCGGATCTGCACAGAGAGTTCCTGTTCCAACAGGTTCTACAACAATCCTTACAGCTGTTGTAAAGAAGGCAGGACTTACAAAAGAAGATATCAATGCTGCAATGAAGGCTGCCGCATCTGCATCATTCGGATACACAGAGGATGAGATTGTTTCATCTGACGTTATCGGTATGCAGTATGGTTCATTATTTGATGCAACACAGACAATGGTAACACCTATAGCTGATGATTTATATCAGGTTCAGGTTGTTTCATGGTACGATAACGAGAATTCTTACACATCACAGATGGTTAGAACAATCAAGTACTTTGCTGAATTAGCATAATTATAAATAGTATAAGAGACCAAGGTGGTCCGGTCATATTGGGCCGGACCGCCTTTTTTATTAATAAGGAGAAACTATGCTTAACAAGAAAACAGTAGATGATTTAAAGAATTTAAAAGGTCAGAAAGTATTGGTTCGTTGTGACTTCAATGTTCCCTTAAAGGACGGAGTTATCCAGAACTACAATCGTATAGACGGAGCAATCCCTACAATAAAGAAACTCCTTGACGGCGGAGCTAAAGTTATTCTTTGCTCACATCTTGGAAAGCCGAAGGGTGAGCCTTTACCTGAGATGAGCCTTGCACCTGTAGCTCCTGCACTTTCAGAGAGACTTGGAGTAAATGTAAAGTTCGTTTCAGATCCTAAGGTAACAGGAGAAGAAACAAGAAAGCTTGCTGCAGAGCTTAAGGACGGAGAAGTTCTCTTATTGGAGAATACACGTTACAGAGCTGAAGAGACAAAGTACGGTAAGGAAGATTCAGCTGTAGAGTATGCAAAAGAGCTTGCTGCACTTTGTGATGACAATATCTTTGTAAACGATGCATTCGGTACAGCACATAGAGCACATTGCTCAAATGTTGGTGTAACTAAGTTCTGTAAGGAGAATGTTGTAGGATACCTTATGGAGAAGGAAATCAAGTTCCTCGGAGAGGCTGTAGAGAACCCTGTTCGTCCGTTCGTAGCAATTCTTGGCGGAGCTAAGGTTTCAGATAAGATCAATGTTATCAACAACCTCCTTGAGAAAGTAGATACACTTATCATTGGTGGCGGTATGGCATATACATTCTTAAAGGCAAAGGGAGAGGAAATTGGAAACTCACTTTGTGAAGAGGATAAGCTTGACTATGCACTTGAGATGATAAACAAGGCTAAGGAAAGAGGAGTAAACCTTTTACTTCCTGTAGACCATGTAGAGGGTAAGGAATTCTCAAATGATACAGAGTCTAAGGTAGTTGATACTATAGATGCGGGATGGTCAGGATTTGATATCGGACCTAAGACAATAGAGAACTATAAGAAGGCTCTTGAAGGCGCAAAGACTGTAGTATGGAATGGACCTATGGGTGTATTTGAGTTTGAGAAGTTTGCAGAGGGAACACTTGAAGTATGCAGAGCCGTAGCAGATCTTAAGGATGCTACAACTGTTATCGGTGGTGGAGACTCTGTAAATGCGGTAAAGAGACTCGGATTTGCAGATAAGATGACACATATTTCTACAGGTGGCGGTGCTTCACTTGAATTCTTAGAGGGTAAGGAATTACCGGGTGTAGCGGCAGCTGACAACAGATAAAATTTTTAAATATAGGGGAATGCCAAGGTATTCCCCGAAAAGAACGGAGAATATTATGGCAAGAAGAAAAATTATTGCAGGTAACTGGAAGATGAATAAAACTCCTTCAGAGACAACTGCATTAATCAATGAGTTAAAGCCTTTAGTTGCAAATGACGAAGTAGATGTTGTATTCTGTGTACCGGCAATTGATATAATACCGGCAATAGAGGCTGCAAAGGGAAGCAATATTCAGATCGGTGCAGAGAATATGTACTATGAGGAGAGCGGTGCATATACAGGAGAAATCGCACCAAATATGCTTACAGATGTAGGTGTTAAGTATGTTATCATCGGACATTCAGAGAGAAGAGAATACTTTGCGGAGACAGATGAGACTGTAAACAAGAAAGTACTTAAGGCATTTGAGCACGGTATCACACCGATCATCTGCTGCGGAGAGACTCTTACACAGAGAGAGCAGGGTATTGCAATAGACTTTATCAGAACACAGATAAAGATTGCATTCCAGAATGTAAGTGTAGAGAACGCTGCAAACGCTGTTATCGCTTACGAGCCAATCTGGGCAATCGGAACAGGTAAGACTGCTACAACTGCACAGGCTGAGGAAGTTTGCAAGGCTATCAGAGAGTGCATCAAAGAAGTATATGGAAGCGATGTAGCCGAAAAGATCAGAATTCAGTACGGCGGTTCAGTAAATGCAGGAAATGCAGCAGAGCTTTTTGCAGAGGCTGATATCGACGGCGGATTAGTAGGTGGAGCAAGCCTTAAGCCGGATTTCGGAAAGATTGTAAATTATAAATAATAGAAAAAACGGGGGCTGTCGGGAAATGGCAGCCATGAAAGAGGGAGGAGTGGTTCAAAAAGAGTCACTCCTCCATAATCTTTTGATAAATTTATAATGATGAATACTTTTCTCTGTAGCCGGATGGAGATATGCCTAATTGTTTTTTAAAACTTGTGCTGAAATAATATTGGTTTGCGTAACCGCATTTAATACTTATTTCTTTTAGAGATAAGTTTGTTTTAATTAAATATTCCTTTGCTGCATCAATGCGGTATGATGTAATAGTATCGCTTATACTTTGGTTGTTATTTTTTTTATACAATGCACTTAAGTATGATGGACTCATATTTGCATATTTTGCTATGTCATTCAGACTGAGAGTGTTATCTTCAAAATTATTTTTAATATAATTATCTACCAATTCATATGTGTGTTCATGGTAGGATTTTAGAGAAAAATTTAGTTTATCACATACCAAATTGCAAAGTTCTCTCATCCATAATAAAAATTGCTCATATGTGTGAAATGTATCAAAACGGCTATATACAGATATTATTCTTTCTTCCAAGTCCTTAGTATCAATATTTATTTCATATAGAAATCTCAATATTTTGCCAAGCAGAGAATATATACGTATAAACATGATATTTTTGTTTTTATATTTTGTTGATAAATCATCAAAGAAGTTTTTAAGCCATTCTTCAATTGATGAATTATCTTTTTTGCATAGCAGTCCGATAAGTTCATCATCATCTGAATCTGATGTTGATAATAAACTGAATTCTTTACCGGTAGCTTCAACTGCATCAAATATACTTTGGTTAGGATAAAAAAACCTATATTTTAGAGCATGACATGCATTTTCATATGATACATGAAGCTTTGATATACTATCAACAATAGTACCAATTCCAACATTTATATTTAATATTGGAGATTTATAATTATCTATAAAAGATGAAATTACATTATGGATTACATACTGAAAATGTGCAGGTGTTTTACTGTTTTGTGCTATTATAAAGATCAAATTATTTAAGTCCTGTATATAATAGACATTATCAAAAATTTTACATTTACTTAGGAATACATCCGATATATTTAGTATTTCCGTTTGAAATGTTAAAACCCCGTTATTTTCTTCAAGCATAGAAGAACTTTCAATTTCCATTTTGATTATATTAAAATGAGAATAATTTATATCCAATTCCAGATAGCTTATATATTTATCAAAATATCCTAATGTTTTATCAGTTGAGAAATATAGTAACTCATGGAAAAATTTGGTTATCATAAGTTGTCTGCTTTCCTTTACAATAGACAGATTACGCTGCTCCCTATCTATTATTTCAAAAGAACTTTTTATCTTTTTATATAAGAAATCATAATCTATAGGCTTTTCAATATAATCGCAAACTCCAATACTAACAGCCTGTTTTGCATATTCAAATTTATCATATGCACTGATTAGTATTATTTTAATATAAGGATTTATTTTTATAGCCTCGCGGCTTAGAGATATTCCGTTTAAGTTCGGCATTTCAATATCGGTTATTATTAAATCAACATGATTTTCAATTATATAATTAAGTACTTCCTGTCCGTTTTTTGCAATTAAAACTATTTCTGCATTTAATTCATTCCAGTCAATATTTAATTTTATACCTTCCGAGACAATATAATTATCATCGGCTAAAACTACTTTTTTCAAGAGAAATCCTCCATTTGAGCATATTTTATTATAATTTTTGTACCTTTTCTTTCTTCACTTTCAATCAGTACAATACCGTTTCCAAAGTCAGTATTTGAAATTCTTTTATTAACATTACAAATTCCGAAATGTTGGTTATAGTCTACTATATGATTACTTAATTTATATCGGATTTGTTCTAATTTATCATTTGGAATACCACAGCCATTATCCTCTATAGTAATAATAACTTCATCATCTCCATAGCAAACATTTATATTGATATGTATATTTGGTTTTTCAGATGAGTATCCATGTAAAATTGAGTTCTCTAAAAAAGGTTGTAATGTAAACTTACATATTAAAAAGTTCTCTATACCTTCTTCAGCATTTATAGTCCAGCTAAGTGTATCTTGACGACAAAGTTGTTCCATTTCCAGATATAATTTAGAAATTTCCAATTCGTCTTTTATTTTTATCTTTTCATCAGATTTTCTAAGTGACATTCTATAAAAACGAGTAAGATTACTGATCATATGATTGGCTATATCTATTTTTCCTATTGTTTGACAGGTTTTTATTGTTCCCAAAATATTATATAAAAAATGAGGATTTATCTGGGATTGAAGAAGCTGGTACTTAAGCTTTTCTTCGGATAAAGTAAGCTTCAAAATGGATTGCATATTTTTATTAATTGATGATTGCATATTTAAAAATGTCAGTCCAAGTTTATCCACCTCATCAAAAGAGTCCCTGTTATCTGATGCAGATATATAATCTAAGTCAATACTTTTATTACCAAGTTTAAAATTATCCATAGCGGAAGACAGTTTACTGATTCTGCCTGTTAAATTTATTGAAGTAAAAAAAATAACCAACAGTATTATAGGAACAGATAAAAATATTATTATAATAAACGTTCTAAGTAATGTGTATATATGCTTAAAAATGTAATTTTTCGGAATTTCTGTTATATGATACCAACCATTGTCAAGAACAACTATATGATAATATAAGCTGCTGTTTTCAACTATAGTATTATCAGGATTTATATTTAAATCAATGTTATTTATCTTGGTACCTATGAGTTCTTTACTTGTATGTGAAATAACAGTCCCATTTTTATCTATTATATAGCCTGTTAAATCGACACTTTCAAAACTGTCCTGCAGCATTTTTGAAAGCTCATCAGTGCGTAAGAGTACTAAATAAATGTATTCGGTATTACCTGAAACTTGATTATTTAATACATTAAAACAAGCTATTACATCTTGAGGATTTTTTGTGTTATCAATAACATAAGGAAGAGTGTACTGTTTTTTATAAATCCATTTTTGATTGGAATTTATAATATCTTCAAGGCCTATTTTTCTTAGATCGGATAAAGGATGGAAAAAAAGTCCCTCTGAAGCCGCAATATTTTTATCGTCTAAAAAAATATCAATATGATAAAAATCAAAAGTTGATTTAAGTAGAGAAATATTGTCTCTAACATTCGAAACTATTGCAAAATCTTCTCTACTATCAGACATTTTTTGCATCAAAAAATACATATCATATTGAATAGTATCAGATACTTTTTCAGCTTGATTTAATCTGTTATTGATTCTTATATTTAGTTGATCATCTGCAAGTATAATAGAATTTAATATACTGTCACCGGCAATTTTATGTGTAATACTGTACAATACAGAACCCATTAAAATAAGAGGCAGTATGGTACAAATTAAAAAAGAAAAAATCAATCTATGATGATATTTTGAAAATATAAAATTTTTGACATATCTTATAATAGGCATAAGAACCTCCTTGTAATCATATAAACAATTATAGACTGTGAAAAAAAACAAAACAATATAAACAAAAATAATATAAATGAATCATAATATATTGTATTTTTGAAAATTATAAATTCTACTATGATGTAATTATCAAAAAGCATACGTCCTATATGTGTAAGTGAAGTATTTTAGGACAATAAGGAGGAAAGATGAATAAAAGAATAAAAAGCGTAATGTTAAGTACAGTACTTTTAACGGGTCTGTTAGCGGGCTGTGGATCAGGAACAACTCAGGCAAGCAAAAACTCGGAAAATGGTGGAAATTCCAAATATGATTTGACACTATATAGTATCAATACTACAGATGCTGATTTTGCTGAATGGTTAAACAATGTACAAGATGCTACAGGATTAAAGATTAATGTAATTGCTGCCCCTACAGATTCTGATACCAGACAGCAAAAAATCACTACTATACTCTCTACAGGTGATTCAAGTGTAGATATATTGGAAATTAATGATGAAATGAGTGCATCATTTAAAAATTCAGGTTGGCTTGATGGACTTAATGATACAGTTATGACTGATGATATTCGTGGTGAATTTGCAAAGGGATATTTGGAGCAGATGATTACCGATAAAGAAGGAAATGTTATCGGTGTACCCGGATATTCAGGATATTTAGCCTTTTGGGTAAATCAAAAAATAATGGATAATGCCGGAATAACTTCTATAGATACAAAGGAAGATTTTAAAAAATATATGTCAGCTGCTTCAGTAAACGGTACTTATGGGTATGGTGGATCTTGGGAAAAAACATATGTGTTTAATGAAATAGCACAATTTGTAAATATGTTCGGTGGCGATTATTTTGATTGGACAAGACCTGAAAATAAGGAAGCAATACAATTCTTATATGATATGGTAAAAAATAATGAAACACCAATTGATCAAATTGCTGATAAATATGAGCAGATGAATCCAAAGGCAAATGATGGAAAATATGGTTGTTGGTTTATGTGGGGATTGGGATCTGATTATCAGAAAGCAGGTATGCTTGGTGATGATAAGATTCATATGGCTATGGTACCTTCAATGACTGATGACGGTAATAGAGCTATATTTACAGATTCATGGAGTTATGTATTGAATTCTGCATCCAAAAATAAGGAAGCGGCAATAAAGTTTTTAAAGTATATGGCATCTGAGGGTGGAATGGAAGCTTCATATAAAGCTTTTGATCGTTACCCTGCAAGAAGAGATGTTGCCGAGAAGGTAGTTCCTGACAGCGATCCTGCAAAGGAGATGTATACCAGATACGCTTCAGAATGTAATGTACAGGGACGCCCTATGCTTCCGCAAACTATGGAGTTTATCACAGATATGGGAACAATTTATCAGTCTTGTATGAAGGGTGAAATATCAGTAGATGATTTTTGCAAAAAAGCACAGGATTTGGTAGATAAATATAAATAATATATAATCCAAAGAGTGCTACAGCGTAGGAATTTATAAATATAATATTACTGTAGCACTCATTTTATTTATAGGAGGAATTATTTTGAACATAAGCAAAAAGTCAATAAGGTATATACCTATAATTTTGATTTTACCTGTACTTTTGATAAGGGGATTTACCACAATTTATCCTATAATTATTACTTTTAAAAATAGTATGTATAATATTAAAGTTCTGTCAGGTATAAACGAGTTTGTAGGATTTAAAAATTATATAGAGGTGTTTAAAGATGATAAAGTAATTTCCTCTATTGAATTTACTTCTATTTTTGTAGTAGTATCAATGTTCTTTCATGTTATATTAGGTACTATACTTGCATTGATACTTAATTTGAAATTCAGAGGTAGGAGGTTTTTAAGAACAATAGTACTTATACCTTGGGCTATGCCGGCTGTAGTTATAGGAATGGCGGCAAAATGGGGATTTAATAATGATTATGGATTGGTAAATGATTTAATTAGAAGATTCATACCGGAGTTTCAATTTAATTGGTTAATAAATACCGGATCTGCTCGTAGTGCTGTTATAGCAATGGATTTATGGAAAGATTTACCATTTTTTGCAATACTTGTATTATCCGGACTTCAGTTCATTTCAGGTGATATTTATGAGGCGGCTAAAGTAGACGGAGCAAATTCTTTTCAAATATTCTTTAAAATCACATTACCTTTAATTATAAGGAATATTATTACATTATGTATACCTTTTACATTATGGAGATTAACATCATTTGATTTGGTATATGCAATGACATCCGGTGGTCCGGGAGAAGATACATCATTGATAGCTTATCGTATAGCAATGGAGTCTTTTACAAACTTGAATATAGGGTATGCTTCTACTTTAGCTATCATGCTTTTTATTTTAATGGCTTTATTTAGTTGGTTTAATATAAGAGTTATGAATAAATACAGTGAATGATAGGAGAATAATATGAGTAGTAATACTAAATATAAAATATATAAAAAATGTATATCTATAAGCAGATGGTTATTATTTATAGTTGTTGCATTTCTTATCTTATTTCCTGTATATTGGATTTTTATATCATCAATTACTCCTGCAGGAGAATTATTTAAGAAGCCTATAGATTATTTGCCAAATAATCCGACACTTGACAGTTATAAATTTCTTATTGAAAATGTAGGATTGTTAAGTAAAATAGGAAATACAGTAATAATAGTAGGAAGTACATTAATAATAAGCACAATATTATGTACAATGGCAGCTTATGGATTTTCAAGGTTTAATTCAAAATGGATAAGTGTAGCGTTTGCATTTATTCTTGCAACTTTACTTATACCTGAGGTGGTTACTGCAAGGCCTTTATATGAATTTATGAAAAAGGTTGGATTGTTCGATACATATCAAGGTTTGATAATACTATATGTAAGTTCGGTTATTCCGTTTACAGTTTTGATATTAAACAATTTCGTCGGTAAAATACCTGTTTCACTGGAAGAGGCTGCTGCTATAGATGGAGCAAATTTTATACAGATTTTATTTTATATAATATTGCCTTTGATGAAACCTGCTATTGCCACAGTGTGCATTATTAATTTTATAAATTGTTTAAACAATTTTTTTACACCTTTATATTATTCAAACGGAATACAGGTTTTATCTGTAGCGATAGTTCAACTTCCTTTAAGAGATAATATGTATGGTGTACCATGGGATTTAGTCAGTGCAATGGGATGGATAATACTTTTACCTATAATATTATTTGTTGCTGTTTTTGAAAAGCAGATAATGGATGGAATTATGGCAGGTGGTGTTAAATCTTAATTTAGATAGGGAGTTAAGTTTATGTATGATTTATACGGAAGTTTAGGAAATTTAGCAATTTTAAAAAACAGAAAAAGTAGAGCTGTAAATGCAGAAAATCCTACAGGAGAAAAAGGTAAAGGCGGGATGGCATCAAGCAATCTGGGGCCTTCAAGAAAAGGAAGTCCTTGTTTAAAAGATATACCGAGTGGAGAAAATGTAACACTTGCCGATATAGAGGGACCGGGTATAATAAATCACATATGGATTACGGTTACAAATAAAACAACAGAAGCAGATTGTTTTGTTTTAAGTGATCTGATTATAAGGATATATTGGGACGATGAGGAAACTCCTTCTGTAGAGAGTCCACTTGGAGATTTCTTTTGTTGTGGATTTGCAAGGGAATGTGTAGTGAATTCAATGCCGATTGTTGTAGTACCAAATAGAGGAATGAACAGTTATTTTCAAATGCCTTTTAATAAAAGAGCAAGAATAACTTTGGAAAACCAGCATCCAAATCCGATACCGGCATTTTTCTATCAGATTGATTATTGTGTTGTAGATAATCTTCCTAACGATATAGCTTATTTTCATGCTCAGTGGAGAAGAGAAAGAGTTACAACTTTAGGTAAAGATTATGTAATATTGGACAATGTAAAAGGAAAGGGACATTATATCGGGACATATATTGCATTGACCACATTGGAAAGGTACTGGTGGGGAGAAGGAGAAGTAAAATTTTACATAGACGGAGATATAGAATATCCTACAATTTGCGGTACAGGAACTGAAGATTATTTTGGAGGTTCATGGAGTTTTGCAAAACAGATAAATGGAAAAACAGTTGAGCAAAATTATAGTACATCATATTTGGGATATCCGTACTATTCATCACATGATGAATTGATTCATAATGATTATCACAATGATGATTGCTTACCGATGAGAGGGTTCTATAGGTGGCATATACAGGATCCTATATGCTTTGATGAAGATTTAAAGGTTACTATACAGCAAATCGGTGTTGGACATGGAGGTCTTTTTGAAAGACAGGATGATGTTGCAAGTGTAGCATATTGGTATCAGACAGAGCCTCATTCATCATTCTTACCTCTTGTAGGAAGAGAAGGTAGGCGTCCAAGATAGGAGCTGATTTGTATAAAAAAATTTTTTGTATTTTATTATGTATCGGTTTAATTCTATCTTCTTGTAATAATTATAAGAAGAATGAAGAAATAGAAATAAGCAACTATTATGAAGCTGAATTAAATATCATGCATATAGAAGCTGATAATCCTGATTTTAAAAATTATATTAACGATGTATCAAGAAAATTAAATATGAAAATAAATATAATTCCTTGTCCGGCTGATGCAAATAATAGACAGGCGGAAATTTCAACATTACTTTTATCAGGAAATTCAGATATTGATTTGATTTCAGTTAATGATGAGATGGTAAGTGAGTTTAAAGTAAAAGGATATATTGAAAACTTAGATGATATAATGAGTAAAAACATTGTGGAATCATATCCTAAAGATTATGTAGAATCGGTGGCTATGTATAAAAATCATTTTTATTCTGTTCCATACCTTATGGATATTATGATGTTTTGGGTAAATGAAAAATATATAAAATATTCAGAACTCGAAGGAGTTAAAAATTTGGATGATTTTTCATTATTTGTCGGTAATGATTATGGTACAAACATGTATGGATATGGAAGTGCATGGGATGAAACATATATATATAATGATTTATCACAATTTATAAATATGTTTGATGGAGACTATTATAATTGGAATAATGATAATACAAAGGAAGCTGTTAAGTTTTTGCATGATATGCTGAAACATGGTTATACACCTCAAAATCAAATGATAGACAGATACGAACAAATGGAACAAAAATTTATTGACGGCAAGTATGGATGTGTATTTATGTATAGCGGTGCTATAAATATCTTTTTGAATTCAGGAAAGTATGGAGAAGATGGAATACATGTGGCAGAACTTCCTATGTTCAAAAAAAATGCAACTAATATAGCAACGTGGCAGTATGTACTTAATAAAGCTTCAAAAAATAAAAATGCTGCAAAGAAATTTTTAAGTTATATTTCAAGTAGAGAAGGGAGCATTGAATATAGTAACGCAATGAAGCAGATACCTGCAAGAATTGATGTTATCTTAGAGGAAGATATAGATGTTCCTGATATTGATATTATAAGAAAGTATGTTGAGAATACAAACTTTAAAGTCAGGCCGCTGTCACCTAATCCAATGAATGATATCTCGGAAATGGGAAGAATATTTCAAAAGTATTTATTAGATGAGATTACATTGGATGATTTTTGTAAATTAGCTCAAGCAATAGCTGATAGAAAATAATTTCAGTATTTAGAGAAAAACGGTCGGCACTTTAAGTGCCGGCCGTTTTTAATACAGTCTTAATATACACCATTAGCAATATCTTTATTAACAGAACTCATATCTTCAGAAATATAAGGATGAATACCAAATCCGCAACCATATCCCATAGCATCGGCATATCCTGCCTGATTGTCCATATTTACGATACACCATTGATGAGTTTTTGTATTAGGATTGGCATGTTCCCAATCATACCCCATAAAATCAAGAACTCTTCCAAGTGCTCTGGTACCGCCTGCACTTGTACTTATTCCTGCTATAAAAACACCATAAGGACTTCTGTAGTACTTATTTTCATCATTTTTACGTGAACTTTCTATAATATACTCTTTGTAAATAATAGATGAAGCCTTCTTTATTTTTGCAAGATCTGTTATAAGCGAGGTGTCTGATAAAACTCTTGTAGCAATACTTCTTGCAACAGCATCCGCCTGTTCGGCCTGTTCCTTAGTACAGTATTTATAATAGGCATGTTTTTCAAGTGTAGAGGCTGCCCTTGCCTCATCAAGCACAACTTTTTCAGAAATTCTTTTACCGTCATTTCCGACTTTATAACCGTCAGGAGTAGTGGTATCGGTTAACATCATCCCGTTAGGACCGATATAATATTCACCAACCCATTGATTAGTCACCATTCTTCCCTCATTATCAAAGTAGAATCGATGATTTAAAATATCTTTCCATCCTGTAGAAATAATTCCTTCGGAATCAACATAACACCATGCATCATTATGAATCATCCAGGTATCTTTTAATGCATACCTTTGTTTTTTATATCCTTGACTTGCAAAAACAGTTGAAGTTAAATATAATGTAGCAAATATCATCATAGTACAAAAAAGCGGCTTTTTCATATATACCTCCTATAAAATACAGACATACATTAAAATACAAAATTAACTCTATATTAATTATATATAATAATACCGGTATATTCAATAGCATATGTAATGTTTGTGGCTTTATTTTTATAAATATAGTGAATAAATAAAATAAAAACAGTAATTTATAGACATATGCCTTTTATTGAAAGAATATTTAATAAAAGGACAATGTATTAAAAAGCAACATATAATGGCAAAATGTTCCAATCATAATAAAAACATGAAAAATCTCATGTGAACCGAAATAAATATGTTTTTCATTAAAAGCTTTCAATTTAAAGGCATAGATTACAGCTCCGAGTGTGTAGGAGACACCTCCAAACAAAAGCCATAAAAATCCGGTTAGAGGTAGTGCTTTGAATATAGGTTTTAATGCAAATACACAAAGCCATCCCATAATAAGATAAATTAAAGATGACAGCCACTTAGGACAGTGTACAAAGAAAATTTTCAGTATAATTCCGCCTATAGCGAGTGTCCATATGGTAGCCAGTAATATATATCCGACTTTTCCTTTAAGAGCGGTAAGGCATACAGGTGTATATGTTCCGGCAATCAAAACAGAAATCATTATATGGTCTATTTTACGAAAAATCATTGTCTTTTTAAGGTCTAAAACTACGGAATGATAGATTGTACTTGCCGCATACAATAATGTTGTTGATATAATAAATACAAGCATAGATAATGAAGTTAAAAAGCTTCCATGCTCTATAGTTCTTTGAATAAGCGGGCCTGCTCCTATCCATAAAAGAATAAGGCCACAAAAGTGAGTAAGTGCCGAACCGGGTTCCCTTATTTTTATGGATATAGTTCCCGGAAGTACACCGAATCTTGTCTTTTCTTTATATTTTGAGTTCATATGTATCCCTCCTTGATGTAGTTTTCAAAACTAGATGTTATATATTTAAATACTACATCAACATTTGGGAGATTTCAAGCATAAAATAATTATGATACTTTGACAGTGCTTTGAATTTTTGTCTTTGATAATTTTTCGTATAAAAGTCTGCGATGTCTTGCAGATTTTATAAGAGCTGTAAGTAATATCATAAAGTATAAAATAGCTGCTAATAGCTCAATAGTTGCATATGCCATATCTTTATAAGGATCTGTATTTGTAAGTATTAAACTTTCAAGAAGTCTTCTTATATTTAAAGGAATAAAAAAATAAAATCCGTAAAAAAGTATATACCTTAAAAAATAAGAATAGAATGCAGGAAGTTCTTCATTTAAAGATACAATGGCTGTACTCGTGATAAAT
This sequence comes from Lachnoanaerobaculum sp. MSX33, assembly GCF_000512995.1. Lineage (NCBI taxonomy): Bacteria > Bacillati > Bacillota > Clostridia > Lachnospirales > Lachnospiraceae > Lachnoanaerobaculum > Lachnoanaerobaculum sp. MSX33. The sequence goes on from NZ_AZXX01000007.1 coordinate 62,304, forward strand.
TTTCCTAAAGTTCTTCCTTTAAATAATATCGGAAAAACAGAAAAATAAAATAAGATACTTGCTTCAAATGAGAATAATAAGGCAAATTCAGGTATTAAAATTTCACAAATAAAAGTCAAAAAAGCAATAAATGCCATATCAAAAAAGAATGATATAAAGCGTCTTGTTAATGATACTTCCATCCCTTTTTTATAGCTTATTTCATCCAGCTCATCTCTTGAAGGCAAAAATTTCATAAACGGTCCCATTAAAAGAAATCCGAGTACACCGCCTAAAGTATTTACTATAAGATCATCCACATCAAAGAGTCTGTAACTGCCGGAATATAGGAAGTACAGTCCTGTAAGTTGAGTTATTTCAAAAAATAAGGACAACAGAAATGATAAAACAATAGTTTCTATAAATGATCTTTTAAAATAGTAACGTAAATACATTCCAAAAGGTAGAGCTAAAAACAGGTTTAAAATATTTACAAGAAAGGCCTTGTTCAGTACTACACTTAACCATGTTTTTGGCTGATCTTTAATAATGTCGGACCTTTGTAAAATATCTTTTATAAATAAAAAAGGTTCAAGCTGCATTTTATGACTGTGCAATGTGGCAGCCTTTTCCGGAGACGGAAGAGGAAGTATCACCAGGCAGTACATACACAGAATATAAAAAATAAAAGAATAAACGATCACAACCTTCAGACTTATAACAGATCCGTATTTGTGGTAGTTATAAGCAATATAAGGCAATGTAAATATAGCGACCACAAAGGGAAACAGTATAACAGCCTGTAAAGATACTTCTATATATTGATTCATATTTGCTCCTAAAAAATATAACAGCTTAAAATTATATGGCGATGCATAAATTTTATATCAAAATTGATATAAAGACAAATTAAATAAAGCTAAATGCTTGATTTTCACCTCTAAGTACAATAAAACGATACTTAGAGGTGAAAATATATTAAAAAGATTTATCAATTAAATCTCTTTTACATACTGTTGAATCGCATCACACAGATACTGTGCCATACCTTCTCCGAATTTGTCCATATTATTTTTAAATTCCGGATTTTTAACATATCCATAGCCTATGCTTGAAAATACATTCGCACTACAGTCAAAAGAGTATTCACAAATATGTTTATGAAGCTTTTTTGCCAGTTCGGTATTTTCTTTTGATGTAGACTTAAGTCCCTTTGACATATTATCCGATATGGCAAAAAAGATATTATTAAAACCGTCGGCAATTTCCTGTTCTCTTCCTTTTTGTTTTTTAACGGCTTCCTCAATAACTTCCTTTCCATAAAGGTCTATTGCTTTTTGTTTATACTTTTCATTATCCTGATATGTAAAACCTTTGAATTTTTCTTTTATTGACATAGTAATTTTCCTTTCTCTTGATTCAATAGTCTTTTCCAATGTATCAATAAGTGTTAAGAGTTTTTGCTTTTCTTTCTGCATCAAAACGAGTTGTTTCTTTAGATGATTGAGTATTTCCGGATCTTCCTGTTTTAATAAATCCTTTATCTGTTTTAAAGGAAATCCCAGATATTTATAAAACAATATCATTTGCAAAAAAGACATATCATCCTCGGAATAATATCTGTACCCGTTTTCATTTTTTTTAGGTGAAAGCAAACCTATTTCATCATAATGGTGTAAAGTGCGCACCGATACACCGCTTATTTCACTAACCTTTTTAATTAAAAACATTTGAAAACCTCCTAACAAGGATAAGTATAAACTATGACGCAATGTAATAGTCAATACCTTAAGTTAAAGATTATTTATAAATTTAATATAAGATTAAATATCAAAATAGAAATAATTCTTGGGTTATGATTTGTCAAAATATGATTAATTAATTTTTGAATAATACAATAATATAAGGGATATACTTAAGGTATAAGATAGAAATTTTTAATTAATTGTGTTATAATGTTTTGCATTTGATTGACTACAGTTTATCAAGTCATTTAGGTAAAGTGTTTTACCTTTATGTCGGATTGCTTTACACAATGTTCTCGCAATCCTCAAAAATATCAAAGGTTTATTAGGAGGATATTTTGGAAAGAGAAAGGTTAAAGTCCAGGCTCGGGTTTATACTCATTTCAGCCGGATGTGCGATAGGTATCGGTAATGTATGGAAGTTTCCATATATGACAGGAAAAGGTGGTGGCGGTGCTTTTGTACTGTTGTACTTGTTATTTTTGGTTATGCTGGGATTGCCTATAATGACTATGGAGTTTTCAATAGGGAGAGCTGCAAGAAAGAGTCCGGTGCTTGCATACCAAAAGTTGGAACCTGCCGGAAGTAAATGGCATATACACGGAATAGTGGCATTTATAGGTAATTATCTTTTGATGATGTTTTATACCACTGTAACAGGATGGATGCTTCATTATTTTTACCTGACTATAACAGGCAGATTTGAAGGTCTGGATTCGGACGGAGTTTTAAATGTATTTAATACAATGCTTTCACAGCCTTCCATCATGATCTTTTGGATGGTGGTGGTAGTAGTTGCAGGTATGTTTATAGTATCAAGAGGACTTGAAGCCGGACTTGAGAATATTACAAAAATAGTTATGGTTACACTGCTTGTGGTAATGATTATACTTGCAGTAAATTCATTTTTCTTAAAAGGTGCTGTAGAAGGACTTAAATATTATCTTGTACCGAACATAAGCAGAATAGAAGAAACAGGTATAGGTAATGTTATAACCGGTGCTATGAATCAGGCATTCTTTACATTAAGCCTTGGAATAGGTGCAATGCTTATATTCGGAAGTTATATAAGTAATGACAGAAGTATGCTTGGAGAGTCTGTGACAATAGTTATACTGGATACTTTTGTAGCTATAGTTTCAGGACTTATTATTTTCCCGGCTACATTTACATATGGTGTGGATCAGACATCAGGTCCTGCACTTATATTTATCACCTTGCCTAATATCTTTAATAAGATGCCTCTTGGAAGACTATGGGGAAGTTTCTTCTTTATATTTATGTCATTTGCCGCATTCTCTACAGTACTTGCGGTGTTTGAAAATATAGTTTCATGCGGTATGGACCTTACAAAGAAGTCAAGAAAACAGGTAAGTCTTTTTAATTTGATAGTTATAATAGTACTTTCATTACCATGTGTATTAGGTTTTGGTGCATGGGCATTTGATTGGCTAAAGCCTTTTGGAGGAACAATACTTGATCTTGAGGATTTCCTTGTAAGTAATATTATTTTGCCGCTCGGTTCCTTGGTATATCTACTGTTTTGTGTAAGCAGATACGGATGGGGATGGGATAATTATCTCAAGGAATGTAATAAGGGTGAAGGTCTTAAGATGAAGAACTGGATGAGATTCTACCTTACATTTATATTGCCGATAATAGTATTATTTATATTCGTATTTGGAATATATGATAAGTTTTTTAAATAAGAAATAAAAGAAATCAGCCATAAACTGTTAAAGTTGAGGCTGATTTTTAATTTATTAAGAATATTAGCACTCAAACCTTGACACTGCTAATAAAAAGTGGTATAAAACTTCATAGTTAAGTTTATAAACATTTAGGAGGAATACAAAATGAAGTTAGTACCTTTATTCGATAGAGTAGTTTTAAAGCAATTGGTTGCTGAAGAGACAACAGCATCAGGTATTGTACTTCCGGGACAGGCAAAGGAGAAGCCTTCACAGGCAGAGGTTGTTGCAGTAGGTCCGGGCGGAGTTGTAGACGGAAAAGAAATAAAGATGCAGGTCAAGGTTGGCGACAAGGTTATTTATTCCAAGTATGCAGGTACAGAGGTGGAGCTTGACAAGGTTGAATATATCGTTGTAAAGCAGAATGATATTTTGGCAGTAATTGAATAATAATTTTATATAGATTAGACGGAGGTAAATATGGCTAAGGATATTAAATATGGCGTTGAAGCAAGAAAAGCATTGGAAGCCGGTGTAAATAAGCTGGCTGATACAGTTAGAGTTACATTGGGACCTAAGGGAAGAAATGTTGTACTTGATAAATCATTCGGTACACCTCTTATCACAAATGACGGTGTAACTATTGCAAAGGAAGTAGAGCTTGAAGATGCTTTTGAGAACATGGGTGCACAGCTTGTAAAGGAAGTTGCTACAAAGACAAATGATGTGGCAGGTGACGGTACAACAACAGCTACAGTTCTTGCACAGGCAATGATAAATGAAGGAATGAAAAACCTTGCGGCAGGTGCAAATCCTATAATTTTACGTAAGGGAATGAAGAAGGCTACAGATGTGGCAGTAGAGGCTATTGCAAAGATGAGTGAGCCTATAAAGGGAAAAGACCAGATTGCAAGAGTTGCAGCTATCTCTGCAAGTGATGATGAGGTTGGAAGCCTTGTAGCCGATGCTATGGAGAAGGTAACAAACGAGGGTGTTATCACTATTGAAGAGTCAAAGACTATGAAGACAGAGCTTGACTTGGTAGAGGGTATGCAGTTTGACAGAGGTTATGTTTCTGCATATATGTGTACAGATATGGAGAAGATGGAAGCAAATCTTGATGATCCATATATACTTATTACAGATAAGAAGATTTCAAATATTCAGGACATCTTACCTGTACTTGAGGAGCTTGTTAAATCGGGACAGAAGCTTCTTATTATAGCTGAGGATGTAGAGGGTGAGGCTCTTACAACTCTTATAGTAAATAAGCTTAGAGGTACATTCAATGTTGTAGCTGTAAAGGCTCCGGGATATGGTGACAGAAGAAAAGATATGTTAAAGGATATCGCTGTTCTTACAGGCGGTACAGTAATCAGTGAGGAACTTGGACTTGATCTTAAGGATGCTACACTTGCAAGCCTTGGACGTGCAAAGAGTGTTAAGGTTCAAAAAGAGAATACCGTTATCGTTGACGGACAGGGTTCAAAGGCTGATATTGAAAAGAGAGTTGCTCAAATTAAAGCACAACTGTCAGAAACTACATCCGAGTTTGATAAAGAGAAATTACAGGAAAGACTTGCTAAGCTTTCAGGTGGTGTAGCGGTTATCAGAGTCGGTGCGGCTACAGAGACTGAGATGAAGGAAGCAAAGCTTCGTATGGAAGATGCACTCAACGCTACAAGAGCGGCTGTTGAGGAAGGTATCATTGCAGGAGGCGGTTCAGCTTATATCCATGCAAGCAAGGAAGTTGAGAAGCTTGTAGCTACCCTTGAAGGTGATGAGAGAACAGGTGCAAAGATTATACTTAAAGCACTTGAGGCACCGCTTTTCAGAATAGTAGAGAACGCAGGACTTGAGGGAAGCGTTGTTGTAAACAAGGTAAGAGAGTCAAGTGAAGGTGTAGGATTTGATGCTTTCAGAGAAGAGTATGTTGATATGGTTAAGGCAGGTATCTTGGACCCTGCAAAGGTTACAAGATCTGCACTTCAGAATGCAAACTCGGTTGCATCTACACTTCTTACAACAGAGTCGGCAGTAGCCAATATAAAAGAAGACGCACCTGCAATGCCTGCAGGCGGCGGAATGGGAATGATGTAATTAAAACTTTATAAAAAAGTTTATAGGGCATACCTTGGAAACAGGGTGTGCTCTTTTTGTGTTTAAAGTTTTAAAAATTATGCAATAAGCTGTACTTAGAAATTGTTAAAGTAATATTGTATAAAATAAAGGACATAATTTCGTTATTGTGCATAATATATTTTTGGCTGAATGAAGAATATAATTTTATTAAAATGTATTTGAGCAATAGAGAACTTTTGTTGGAGTTTGTATTTTGCACATGAGGAGGAAAAATGAAGAGAATATTTAAAATTTCTGTTATTGGTTTGATGGCTGTATCTATGTTATCTATGAATGCCTGCGGTAAGAAAAACAGTGAAGATTTTGAACAAAAAGTGGAAACTACAAAAAAAGTTGAATCAAATTATGTGGTAGATTCAGATACTTATAAAGATTTTTCAGTTGGAAAGATAGAAAATGGTGTATACACCAATAAGATGTTTAATATAAAGGTTAACGGAATAGAAAACAATTATAATTTTGAGAGTGATGATTCAATTAAAAAGCAGTTCGGATATAATGATTCGGACAGAACAAATATTGATTCAATAAAAGCAGTTTTAGATAAAGGTGATACATTTGTAGATATGTATGCAACTACAAGAAAAAATAAAAGAGCTGTTGCAATGATGCTTTTTAAGTCTGATTCCGACCTTGATACTTTTTTGGAGAAACAGTTGACAAAATTGGATTCTGATTTGGGTGCAAGTAAAACAACCATAAATGTGCTTGGAAAAGAAGTTAAAGGTATAAGATACACAATAAATGGAAAAGATTCAAAAGTATATCAGAAACTGGCTTTTATAAGAAGGGGAGAATATATAATGGTTATTCTTTCAGGCGGGACTTATGCAGCTGCTCCACAAACAGGTTTTGATTCAATTGAAATATTGGACGATAAGGAAGAAATAGAAAGTGCAGAGACAAAGGCTAATTCAAATGAAACAAAAAGCACCGCTGAAAGTGTGGAAACTTCCGGTGAAGATGTTGAACTCCAAATAGGTGAGATAGACAGTGATGTATATACAAATAAGATGTTCGGATTAAAGTTTGACGCAAAGTCAAATAATATGACATTTGTAAGTAAAGAAGAGGCAAATAAAAACTTTTATGATACAGGAAAAGAAGAATCGGATATTAAAGCAGTAAAAGAATATCTTGATACGGGTAAAAAATTTTCTGATATGTATGCTAAAGGTGAAAAAGGATCTGTAAGTGTAATGATAAAAAAGGAAGAAAATATAAAAGATACCGACACTTACGCAAACAGAGCTGTAGTAGGAATAAAAGAAGGTATTGAGAGAATGGGTATGGAAGTTGAAACACAAAAAGGCAGTGGTGAGTTCATAGGTGAAACTATGCCTTATGTAACTGTAAGAGCAACCGATAATGGAAATACAGCATATCAAAAAATAGTATTTCTTAAAGTAGGAAATTATGTTGCGGAGATAACATCATATGCGGACAGTGAAGAAGGTGCAAGTAAATATATAGATATGTTTACAAAACTTGAAAAATAATATTTAATAAACTAAATTATCTTAAATAAAAATTAATACAAATCCTAAAGCTTTTATATGTTCCGGTTTGTATTTTGCACATGAGGTGGAGTCTATGAAACGAACCTTAAAATTAGTAATTATATGGTTTATTGCAGTAATTATATTACTGATTTCAGGTTGTAGAAATAATTTAAAAAATGTAGAAAATTTGGATTCAGAATATCAGGATTTAAAATACTCAGATACGGAATATTCAGATGATTATATTGGAGAAGTCCGTAAAGATGTATATATAAATGAAATGTTTCAGTTAAAACTTAATGGTAAAATACATAATATGTATGTGCTCGGCAGAGAAGAATTAGAAGGTATGAAAGAATACTCGGATACTGACTCTACAAAGGCCGGTAAAGACAAAAGAAATTATATAAATGATATGGAAGCCTTGGATAGGTCAGGTGCATCCAGATATGTCAGCATAAAGATATATAGAGAAACCGAAGAAAAAGGCATGGAAAAACATATTGAAGCTGAGCTCCAAAAACAAAAAAAAGAATATGAAGGAGAATATGATAATGCTGATGTGAAATTGTCAACCGGAATACTATTAGATAAAGAAGTACAGAGCATAGATATTCGCTTAAACGGAGAAAGAATAGAATATGCTGAAAGTATTTTATATATGAAAGTTGATGATTATTTTATTGAGATAAAAGTTGAGGGCAAAGACAGCAAGGATATTCAGGAAGTTTTGAGTATGTTTGTAGCTCCGGATTATGAAGAGCATGTAGAACCAAAATATATTTTTGATGTAGATGCAAATGTAAAATTATCTGTCGGTGAAGTAGAAAACGGCATATATACAAATAAGATGCTTAACTTAAAAGTTGATGGTAAAGCTAATGATTTAAGGTTTAGAAATGATGAGGAAATTAAAGATAAGTTCGGATATAATGATTCGAACAGAGCAGATATAGAGTCTGTAAAAGAAGTTTTAAATAAAGGTGATTATTTTGTAGATATGCATGCGACTACACCTGATAATAAATTAGCTATTGCGATATTTGTCTATAAGTCCGAGTATGATTTGAATACATTTCTTGAAAAAGAACTTAATAAACTAAAAAAGGACTTCAATGCAAGTAAAAAAACAATAGAGTTATTTGGAGAAGAGATTCCGGGTATAGAATTTGAAAAAATTTATTATTACGAAACATCAACCATAGAGTTGGCATTTATAAAAAGAGGAGAATATATAACAGTTATTTCTTCAGGTGGAGAATATTCATCGGCACCAAAAGACGGATTTAAATTATTTGAAGTATTGGATAATCAAGTTGAGTTTGATAGTGATGAAACAACAGATTCTTCAGAGAGTATAAATGAGTGGGAGGAAGTTGATAATAATTTTGAGTTTTCTATCGGTGAGATAAATAACGGTATCTATACAAACAAGATGTTCGGAATCAGATTTGATGAAAAATCACTTGGCATGAAGATAAAAAGTAGGGAAGAAGAAAATAATAGATTTTATAGTACCGATGAAAAAAAGTGGGATATTGATGAGGTATTGGAACTTCTCGAAAGTGGTGATAGATTTGTAGATATGCGTGCAGATATTGAAAATGGAGGTATATTAGTTGTTATGATAAAAAAGGAGGATATGCTAAAGGATCTTGACAGCTATATAAACAGGCAAGTGGTTGTATTAAAAGATAAATACAATATGGATGGCATATACGCGGAGGCAAAAAAAGGTGAAGCTGAATTTTTGGGAGAAACCGGACCATACATAATTATACACATAAAAAATATGGGCAGGACTTATATAAAAGAGTTGTATATTTAAAAGTTGGAAATTATATTGCTGAGATAAATGCATTTGCCGGTGATGAATTATCAGCAAAACAAATGATTGATACAATCAGTAAAATTGAGGAATAAATATATTTGGAGGAGACTATGAAGAGAGTTTTAAAATTAGGTATGATAGCGATTGCTTTATCACTTTGTTTTTCAGGATGTACTTCAAAATCCGATAAGAAATCCGATGAGACTGTAAGTGAGTTCAAAGATGACGACATTGTATTGGGTGAAGTGGTTGACGGAGTATATACAAGCAAAATGCTTGACTTAAAGTTTGACGGAAATGCAAATGATATGGATGTAATTGCGGAAGAGGAATTTACAAACAGGCTTGACGGCAAGGTGGTAAAAAGGTCGGATATGGAAGCCGTACATGACAGACTGGATAAGGGCTATTATATAAGTGATATGGAGGCTTATGATAATAAGAACAAGGGAAATTATGTGGAGGTGGAGATATATAAGGATATACACCATGAAATGAAAAAAGGCTTGGAAAATTATATTGATAAAGAGGTAAAAAAGCAAAGAAGTGAGCAAAAAGAGAGATTTAAAAACCCTAAAGTAGAAAAGACAACAAGAGATTTTCTGGGAGACAAGTTACTTAGTGTAGATGTTATCATAGATGAGGACGGTATAGAATCTGCCGACACCACATTATATAAGAAACTGGGTGAATACTTTATGGAAATTCGTGTAAGAGGTGATAATGCCGAGGATATTGACAGGTATTTGGGAATGTTTGAAAAGTATTCGGACTCAGGTAACAATGCAAAAAGCAGTAAATCGGATAAGTCAGATAATGCAGATACAAAATCCGATACAGATACAAAGGCCGATACAGATACAAAAGCCGATACGGATACAGAATCCGTTGAGGATACCACTGAGGTTAACGACTCTGAAGGTACTCTTGTGCTTGGAAGCATAAGTGATAAAGTTTATTCAAATAAGATGCTCAATATAAAGTTTGATATAAGCAAAACAGGTCTTGATTTTGTAAGCGATGAAGGACTTAAAAATATGGGAAATGACGGCATAGAAAGATCGGATGTAGCTGCCGTAAAGAAGCATATCGAAGACGGCAAATCATTTATAGATATGTTTGCAGTTGACAATGCTGATACTACAAAGAGAATCAGTGTTTCATTGGCAAAAAATGATATATTAATGCCTATGGATGAATATTTGGATGCACAAAAAGAGATAATGGAAAGCCAACTTAGTAAAGTCCCTAAAGATCAGCTAAAAAGTTCAGAGGTAAAGAAATCGGATGCATATTTTCTCGGTAAGGAATTATCATGTTTGGATATTTATGTGGATACAACAGTTGCAAAACAGTGTCAGAAATATCTCTTTGTAGTAAAGGATGATTACATGATGATTATAGTATCAAGTGGAAAGGATGAAAAAGAGGCACAGGCCGGACTTGATTTATTTCAGAAATACGAATAAATCATATTAAACCTAAATTATCTTAAATAAAAATTAATACAAATCCTAAAGCTTTTATATGTTCTGTCTTGTATAATCAGTACGAAAAAAGTTATATAAAACGGAGGACATTATGAGAAGAAGTTTTAAATTGGCGGTATTGGCTATAGCATCGGTATTGGCTGTAACCGCATGTGGAGGTAACAAAAAGGCTGAAGCAACAGTGGGAAGTGAAAGTGTTTCTGAAGCACAAAGTAAAGAAACAAGCGCAGAAGCAGCTACTGAAGAAAAGAAAGAAGAAAGCAGCGCAGAAGCTTCAAGTGAAGCCGATATCCCTGCAGAGGATTTTGCAGGAGTTACTGCAGATAATGTTTATACAAATAAGGCTTTGAATTTGAAGTTTGATGCCACAGCCAATGATATGAGAATAGCAGATCAAGCTGAGCTTGAAGCTATGGGAATCCAGTCTGAAGGAAAATTGGAACTTTATGCTTACAACAATAATTATACTAAAATAGCTATGATAGGCATATTGGATGAAGGTACAGATTTAAAGACCTATATGGATGAGTATATTGAGACAACAAAGAAAAATAATGAGTCCTTAGGAGAGGATGCTTTAAAGATTGAAAGCATAACAACAAAATTAATGGACAAGGATGTACCTGCTATAGTTGCAGATTTAACTATGGGTGGAGTAACTCAGTATACAACTCAGGCTTTTGTTGAGGTTGGAGGAAGAATATATACAATTGCGACAATAACAACAAATGCTGAAGAAAGCTCTAAAGGACTTGATATGTTTACAAAGGCAGAGTAAACATTATTTATAATAAAAGGCATACCTTGATAAAAAAGGTGTGCTTTTTTGGTTGAACAATTTATTTTTATTTTAATAGGTGATATACTCAAATAAAAAGTATATTTTGTACTATGGAGGAAAAATGAAGAAGAATATTAAACTTATAATGGCGGGTATTGTAGTTTTGTCTGCTCTTTCCATAACTGCTTGTGGAGGTAACAAGGCCGATAACAAAGCTGAAAGTAAGACAGAGAGTCCTGTTGCAAGTACTGTAGAAAGCACTGCTGAGCGCGCAAACAATGAAGATATGAACGGTACATATGACGGCAGTATATATACCAATAAAGTGTTTAATATAAAGTTTGATGCTAAGTCTGTAAATATGGAGATGGTAAGTACCGAGGATCTTAGTGATATGCAAAAAAAGACACATGATGATACATTAAAAATGTATGCACATGACACTGCAAACAGCAGCTCTGTATTATTCGGACTTGTAAATATAACCTCGGATTTAAAGGCATATATAGACGGAAATATAGCGAAAATCAATAAGGATAATGAGGGTGCGGGAGATATTAAGGCGGAAAGTACAACTATAAAATTTTTGGGTCAGGATGCTCCTTGTATAAATGCAAAGTTAACCGCAAACGGTGTTACACAGTATCATACACAGGTGTTTTTAGAGTCGGGAAAGGATGTATCAGTTATAGTTATAAATGCTAAAGACGAAAAGGTTGTTAAAGACTGTTTGAACGCCTTTACAAAAGCGCAGTAACTTGGAGTATATATGTTTTGGGATAAGATAAAAGATGCTTTTTCACCTAAAAAAAGTGTTGATAATAAAGAAAATAAATCGGTTGAAACAGTTAAAAACAGATTTACCATGTTGGTAAAGAGCTGTAAAGATACGGGAAGTATAGTACTTGAAGGATATGTGCAAGGTACGGTAAGTAAAGAGGAAGTAACCGTACTTTTTAAAAGCGGTAAAGTATCTCATCTTAAAATTGCAAAGATTACAGACGGTGTAGGAAATGATTTGGAAGTAATAAAAGATTCATATGCAAATATATGGTTTGAACATATAGACGAGTCGGATGATTTTAAATACGCTTTACTTACAAATATAGAATTTCAGATAGAATCCGATGTGAATAAGGCGGTGGAAAATCCATATATACTAGGACTTCTATATGAATATGATAATTACTATAAGGATGAAGATTTTGTAAATCTATTTTTCCGTGAAATGGTAAGTGCACATTATCTGTTGCCCATACATATGTCGGGAGATTTTAAGGGCAGCGGAGAGACTGTTTTAAAAAAAGGTACAAAAATAAATATTTACGGTACAAATCTTGAAGGTGGAGTAACTGCACTTCCTGTATTTACAGACTGGACTGCTTTGAAAAATTGGGCGGATAAAGGACCTGCAAATTGGAAACAGGAAACAATCATTGTAAGATTCCCGGATATTTTGGGATGTTTAAAGAATGACGGTGGATTTATTATTAATCCTTACGGTCCTAAGTCTTTTTATATGAATCAGGAAAATATCAACAGTATAGTTAATTCACCCGGATACCAAAGCCAATTTGGAGAGGCAGTTATAGAAAAAAAGGTTACAAAAGGCGGTGAGGAAAATCTCTTGGTATATCCTTCAGATAATGAAGAAGTATCAGCTATAAAAAAGAGATTGATTGCCTTTGGAAATGCTCATAGTGAGATAAAATTAATAGACATGATGCTTAGGGTGGATGAGACAGGTACAAAATCATATCTTATAATAATGGATATAGATGATGAAGATGTCAGAAAATACTATAAGAGTGTTTATGAGAGCTGCAGAGATCTTCTTAGAGAAGTGGTATATCTGGATTTTGCCACTTTAAAACAGGCAGATTTTGCAAGTAATATGATGAAACAAGAGCCTTTATATAAAAAGAATTAGGCTAATTATTAATGATTACAGAAGAGAGTTTAAAAAAATATTTACATTTTAATCACATTGTTGTAATATCTTATCAGAATTTAGTCACAGATGGATTCTAGAATACTCGGGAATTATTTATTACACGGAGTGATGACAATGAAGAAAAATATTTTTATACCTATATTGTTTTTATCGGTTGTGATGACTGCATGTAGCGGCAAAACTAATGCCGAGACAACTGCCTCTCAGGCGGAAACAACTGTAGCCAATACTACTACCGAAGTACCTACTACAGAGGAAACCACAACACAGGCCGAAGTTATACAGGAAGAGACACATGCCGAAGATGATATACAATATTACAGAGGCAGAAAAGAAGATTCAGTATATACAAATGAAGTTTTTAATATCAGGTTTGATGCGCCTGCAAATAATTACAAGATGGAAAGCAGAGATAATATCGCTCAGATGAGAGATATTTTTATAAAGCAAGCCGGTATGACACAGGAAGAAGCGGATGAAAGTATATATATGGATTTATACGCTACCAGTGAGAACGGTACAGGGGTCAGCAATGTAAATGTTGTCATAGAAAAGATGGGTACACCTTTTGAGACTGAAACCGAATTGGAAAATGTTGTAGCCAAACTCCAGGAGCAGTACAAAGCTTCAGGTATGGTAAATGTCAGTGTGGAGAGTGCCAAGGCAATGTTTAACGGTAGAGAAACCATAGCAATGAGTGCTACGGATACAAGCGGTGATTATACCGTGTACAGAAAGCAGATCTATATAAAGTCCGGAAACTTCATGGCAATTATTACAGCGAGCAGTACTTCTGAAGAAAAAGCACAAAAGGCTTTGGATGCATTTACATCATTGAAGTAAATTTTAAGAGTATAGTTTATATAAAAATATAGGCTATACTTTTTTTATTGCTTTAATTTATCGATGTAATGGTTTAAAATAAAAAGGTATTCTTTTAGATTAAGAGGGATAAAATGAAAAGATGGCAGACTTCAGAGTCCATAACGGTCGGGTTGTTCTTGGCACTTTCCGGAGGATTTATGGATGCTTATTCATATATAAACCGTGGAAAGGTTTTTGCCAATGCCGAGACAGGTAATATTATACTGATGACATTAAAGATATGTGAAGGAAAGTTTTTAGAATCGGTAAATTATATTATACCTATAACATCCTTTGCCATAGGAGTGGCTATATCTGAAATAATAAAGCGTAGAAAAGAAAAAATTGATATGATACATTGGAGGCAGATTCCTTTACTGCTTGAAATAGCAGCATTTATAGTTGTGGCATTTTTGCCGCAGGATATGAACCAAATTGCCAATTCCATAATATCTTTGGTATCGGGAGTGCAGTTTGCCACATTCCCTAAAATAAGAGATGTTGTAATAGCAACTACAATGTGTACCGGAAATTTAAAGAGCGGAACGCAGAATCTTTATCGTGGAATCAGTACCGGTGACAAATTGTCTTTAGAGAAGGGTTTATATTATTATATATGTATATTGATATTTATAGCCGGTACCGCTTTAGGATATTTTGCAGTAGGGCTTTTTAATGAAAAGGCTATTTTGATTGCGGCAGGAATGCTTACAATGATTTTTTTAATGATGTTCAAGGAATTTGAAAATTGATATTTGAAAGGGGTTTTTATGTATTTTGCAAAGGAAGACAGATATGAGAAAATGAAATATGCTTATTGTGGGAACAGCGGATTAAAATTGCCGTTGGTATCTCTTGGACTCTGGCATAATTTTGGAGACCATTCCAATCTTGAAAGTATGAAGGATATTTTGTTTACAGCTTTTGACAACGGTATCACTCATTTTGATCTTGCAAACAACTATGGTCCGGCACCCGGAAGTGCCGAAAAGAATTTCGGAATTATATTAAAAGAGGATTTTGGAAAGTACAGAGACGAGATGATAATCAGTACAAAGGCCGGATATACAATGTGGGACGGTCCTTACGGAGATTTCGGCAGCAGAAAGTATCTGATAGCAAGTATTGATCAGAGTTTAAAGAGAATGGGACTTGAATATGTGGATATATTCTATCACCACAGAATGGATAAGAATACACCGCTTGAGGAGACCTGTGGTGCTTTGGCGCAGATAGTAAACAGCGGTAAGGCATTATATGTAGGAATTTCAAACTATGACGGAGAGACTTTGGAGCAGGCTGCAAAGATTTTGGATGAGCTTAAAGTTCCTTTTATAATAAATCAAAACAGATATTCAATCTTTGACAGAACTGTTGAAAATAACGGTTTAAAGGATATGGCAGGCAAATTAAAGAAGGGTATTATATCTTTCAGTCCTTTGGCACAGGGACTTTTGAGTGACAGATATCTTAACGGTATACCAAGTGACAGCAGAGTAGCAAACGACGGAAGATTTTTAAATGAGAATAATCTTACGGAGAAGAAACTGGAAGCTATAAGAAAATTAAATGATATCGCAAAAGAGAGAAATCAAAGTCTTGCACAGATGGCACTTTCATGGGTGCTTAAGGATGATGTTATGACATCGGTACTTATAGGTGCATCCAAACCTTCACAGGTACTTGATAATATTGCAGCTATAGAAAATACTTCATTCAGTGAAGAAGAATTAAAAAAGATTGATGAAATCGTAAAAGCATATGAATAGGAAAATTCTTATTAAGCTTTTTATTTCAACGCTTTATTTGAGTGCATTCACCTTTGGTGGCGGCTATGTCATAGTTACTTTGATGAAGAAAAAGTTTGTGGATGAGTATCATTGGATAGAAAATGATGAGATGCTTGATTTGGTAGCTATTGCACAGTCGGCACCGGGAGCAATTGCAGTAAACGGAGCCATAGTGGTCGGATATAAGATTGCAGGAATTTTAGGAGTTATTGTGGCAATAGTCGCCACTGTCATTCCTCCTTTTTTAATAATTTCTATTATATCAATGTTTTATATTTTGTTTAGAGAAAACAGATATATTGCTTTTATGCTTGAAGGTATGCAATCGGGAGTGGGTGCGGTAATTGCTTCTGTAAGTTTTCAGATGGGGGTAGGTGTAGTAAAGAAAGGCTTTTTTAATATCCTTATAATGTTGGCTGCCTTTGTTTTGAATTTTTATTTTAAAGTTAATGTGATATATATTATATTAATTTGCATTTTGGTTGGAATTATAAAGACCTTTATATCAAAAAATGTGGAGAAAAGTAAATGATTTACCTAAAATTGTTTATAAGTTTTTTAAAAATAGGCGCCTTCAGTTTTGGTGGAGGTTATGCGGCAATGCCTATCATTCAAAGTGAAGTGGTAGATGCATACCATTGGCTTACACCTGAGGAGTTTACAGATCTCATTACCATATCTCAGATGACACCGGGTCCTATTGCAGTGAATTCGGCTACCTTTGTAGGTATCAGAATAGGCGGTATACCGGGTGCAATAGTTGCCACTTTCGGTTGTATACTTCCGTCAAGCGTACTACTTATTTTTCTTTCATGGATGTATATGAAATATAAAAAGCTCACAATACTGCAAACAATACTTTCCGTATTAAGACCGGCTGTGGTAGTTTTGATTGCAATATCGGGAATAAAGATATTACAGTCAGCATTCGGATTTAACGGATTAAAAATAGATGATATCAGGCTACATATGGTTTTTATATTCGGTATATCTTTAGTACTTTTGGTAAAGTATAATAAGAATCCTATATCGGTAATGCTTCTCTCGGGAGTATTGAATCTGTTCTACAATATAATATTTCAATAAAGATAGGGGCTGCTGCAAACATAAATGTTTGTCAACAGCTCTTTTATTTTAAAAAGAATAAATTTTCGTTAGTATTGAAATTTTTATCTATTGCAATTGTGGATTTCTTGATTGATAATTAACTTGCAGAGTGTTATATGTGAAAAAACAAAGAATTGGTTTAGGGAGCAAAAAAATGATTAACAGGCTTATCAATGAACTTATGGCTTACGGTATGCGAGAGTATCTTGTGGATGAAGATGACAGAGTATATGTTACAAACCGATTGCTGGATCTTTTCGGTCAGATAGAGTTTGAAGAAGAAGAGGTGACTGAGGAAAGAGCGCTTGTGGATATACTCTCCGATATGTGTAAGTTTGCCTATGAAAAGGGTATTATTGAGGATGATACCGTAACAATGACAGATCTTTTTGATACAAAAATTATGGGACAGCTTACTCCTATGCCTTCAACCGTAAGAAGAATGTTTAAAGAGATATATCATATAAGCAGTAAACTGGCTACTGATTATTATTATAAATTCAGCAAGAGAACGAATTATATACGTACAGACAGAATTGCAAAGGATGAAAAGTGGGTTACCGAAACGGAGTACGGACCTATAGATATTACTATTAATCTTTCAAAGCCTGAAAAGGATCCGAGAGATATAGCCAAAGCAGGACAGGCAAAGAAATCAGGATATCCAAGCTGTTTGCTTTGTATGGAAAATGAGGGATATGCAGGACATTTCTCGCATCCGGCAAGACAGAATCTTATATTAATTCCTATCTCTCTTGACGGAGAGGATTATTTTTTACAGTACTCACCATATGTGTATTACAATGAGCATTGCATAATATTTAATAAACAGCACAAGCCTATGAAGATAGATAAGGCGGTATTTAAAAAGCTTTTGGAGTTTGTAAAGCTGTTTCCGCATTATACTGCAGGATCAAATGCGGATCTTCCTATAGTAGGAGGTTCTATTTTAAGCCATGATCATTTCCAGGGCGGCGGCTATGTGTTTGCCATGGCAAAGGCGGGGTATGACAGAAACTTTGTAATTCCCGGATATGAGGATATTAGAGCCGGTATTGTAAAATGGCCTATGTCCGTTATCAGACTTCAAGGTAAGGATATAGACAGGATTGTGGAGGCTTCCGATCATATTTTATCAAGCTGGAGGGCTTATACCGATAAGGATGCATTTGTATTTGCAGAAACTGACGGAACTCCTCATAATACAATTACACCGATTGCAAGAATGAATGGAGATTTGTATGAGATAGATCTTGTACTTAGAAATAATATCACAACTGATGAAAGCCCATGGGGGGTGTATCACCCAAGTGCGGATCTTCATCATATCAAGAAGGAGAATATAGGTCTCATTGAAGTAATGGGACTTGCGGTACTTCCTGCAAGACTTAAAAAAGAAATGGCACTACTTGAGGAGTATATTCTTTCAAAAAAGGATTTAAGAAGCAGTGAAGAATTGGAAAAGCATGCGGACTGGGTAGACGGATGGATTGATAAATACAATATCAATTCCGAAAATATTCACGGTATTGTACAGGATGAAATCAGCAAAGTTTTTGTAAAGGTTTTGGAATGTGCGGGTGTTTATAAGAGAACGAGTGAAGGTCAGGAAGCATTTGACAGATTTGTAAAAACTTTATAATCCGGAATACTTTATAAATCATTAAGTTTGTTGTTATAAACTATAGTTGTAAGGCATTGCACTGATAAGATATAATTAGTGCGATGCCTTACATTTTTATAAGGTTTAACAACTAAAAAAGGTGGTAGTATGAGAGAAAATAAAACCTATTACAAAAAGAAAATATATCTTGTCATACTTGTTATGACAATTCTTTTCGGATTTCAAGGGATGTATGAATATTACAGTTCAAAGATAGACGATCCTTTCCAACTGATCTCTGCCGTATTATACGGTATCATAAAACTGTTTTTATTTGCACCTCCGATTTCACCGAGTGATAAAACAAATATTTTTTATGAGATTGCAAAATGGACTGCACCTATACTTACATCCACTTTTGTATTTACCAAAATTTCAAATACTCTTTTACATATGAAAAACATAGTTGTAAATAAGATAAGCAGAAATCATATTTTAGTATTTGAGAACTCTCTTATGGGTGAAACATTGATAAATAATCTTATAGATGAAAAAAGTTCATATAAGATATCACTTATTTCAAAGAATTTCATAGATGACAATATGAAAAACAAGTATGAGAAAAAGGGAATTGCCGTTTATCAGACGGATTTTGAAAACAGTGACAGAAATGAGATAAGAGAGCTTTTTGCCGCACTTAATATAAATAAGGCAAAGTATATGTTTTTTTGTGCCGATGCGGATCTTGAAAATTATGCCCTGTACACAAATGTTATAAAGAGAATAAAACCTCAAAGACATATTACCTGCTATGTAAAATGTGAGTCAAAAACAGTGTCCTCATATATAGAGGATATGATAGCTCAGGAAAGAAAAAAAGAAGAGAGTCTTAAAAATATAGATACAGTACATTTTGATGAGAGAGATCTGACTGTAAGAATGCTTATATCGGATAAATGTGTAAGCAAAAGTATATCAAGTAATGTAGAGGCCCTCTCCGGTATAGGTGATGCAGTGACTCCTGAGCTTATTGATGAAAATATCAAAAGGATGCATATTTTAATAATAGGTATAAATGAGCTGACTTCTACATTATTAAAGTTTATTTCAAACGATATGACCATGTCATTAAAGGAAAATACAAGGGTAAGCATCATAGACAGGGATGCGGACAGGAAGATGAAAGAGCTCCTGGTGGATAATGAGGGATTAAATAATTCCTTGGATATACAGATAATGAGTCTCAGCTCTGAAAGAAATATGATGTATGATTATCTTAAAAGTATAAAAAATGAAACGGATCTGTCTCTTGTTTTTTTTATGAACGAAGATATCGTTAAGAGTCTTAAAAACTTGAAGCTTTTAAACAGGTATTTTGAAGGTGTTCCGAAGATAATAAGAAATGTATCAAATATAGATTTAAGTTATGTATTACCTAAAAATAATGATAATATAAAAATTTTCGGAGATGTTTCGCAGATTATGACAGAAGATGTTATGATAAGGGCGGCACTTGATAAGAGAGCAAAGCAGTTTAATGACAGCTATAACATATCCTCAGCGGCAGCAGGTATGGGAGATGGACAGAAATGGAATGAGCTCTCATATGTGAAGAAGAAATCTTCAAGATTATCTGCAGCACATGACAGGGTAAAGGAAGAGATAGTAAGAAAGATATTTTCGGATAAATCTGAGGATGAGATAAAAGCTTATATGAATTTAAAGTTTGAAGAATTCAGTGCACTGCAGGAAATCAGAAAAGTTGATAATGAAGAGTTCAAGAAAAAGTTTTGTGAATATCTAAAGAATGCTCCTGTACTTGATTTCTTATCAAGGCTTGAACATAAGAGATGGTGTAACAGCTATTATGCTATGAACTTTAAGTATGGTGAAAAGAAGGATGAGAACCTAAAGACACATCCATGTTTGATAGATGATTGGAAAATAATAATAGGTGAAAAGTTTGACACCTGCCATCCGGAATATGATTTATTATCGGTATTTACTTTATTTCAGAGAGAGGATTGAGAATGGAAAAAGAACAAAATCACAGGCAAAATGTAGATGAAATGCAAAAGGCGGCAAATGAATATAAAGAGAAAAGTTATAAGTATGACGCCTTTATAAGCTATAGGCATGTGGAGCCTGATCAAAGTATAGCTAAACAGGTTCACCAATTAATAGAGACATTTAAAGCACCTAAGGAATTTTATCAAAACGGTAAAAGGCCTACATTCAGAGTGTTTCGTGACAGAGAGGAGCTTGCCGCAAGGGATTTAAGTGCTTCAATAGAAGAAGCGCTTGCAACAAGCAGATACTTAATTGTTATATGTTCAAAGAGAACGCCGCTTTCAGAGTGGTGTCAAAGAGAAATAGAGACATTTAAGAGTTTGCACGGGGAGGAGAGGATAATACCTGTACTTATAGAGGGTGAACCTGATGAAGCATTTCCTTTACCTCTTAAAGAAATGAAAAAAGATGACGGGCATGAGATACTGGCTGCAGATATAAGACCTGATGATATATTTAAAACGGATTTTTTAGGGTATGAAAATCTGCAACAGAGTGATAAGCCAAAGTTAAAAGAGCTTACAAAGAAATCTTTAGACATATTAAAAACTGAAAAATACAGGATAATGGCCACTGTTCTCGGCTGCAGCTTCGGGGATTTAAAGCAAAGAGATAAGGAGAGAAAAAACAAGAGAATCCTGACTGTTTCCACCTTATCGGGAGCGGTATTTTTGATATTCGGTCTGTTTATGGCAAATGCTTATCAAAAGGCGGAACTTGCCAGGCAGGAGGCGGTACAGTCAAATGCAAGCATACTTATGAAAAGGTCTAAGGACTTTACAAAAGAGGGAGATTTTATCAAGGCTGTTTTAGTGGCAAAGGAAGCCATGAAGTCTATAAAACCTGATATGAAGTATTATGATACTTTGAAGGCTGAAGAGGATACAATATTCAACAGTATGATATATCACAGCGGAGCTTCAACATTGACTTCCATATCTACTAAAAATATCTTTACATATATGGATGTAAGTAAGGATGAAAAATATGTAGCTTACGGATTTGATAACAATTATACGGCAATTGCAAGTGTAGATAACGGAGAAGTATTAAAAATCTTGCCGGGACATACTCAGCAGGTGAAGGTGGTGAGATTTTCTAATGACAATCGATATCTGGCATCATTTTCATTTGATAATACATGTATTATATATGATGTTGAAACAGGTGAAGAAATGGCCAAGATAGAAACCGAGGGTGTACCTATGCTTGTCAGATTTTCAGAAGATGATTCAAAACTGACACTTATTACATTTAATAATAATACCTCTACCAATTTCTATTTATATGACACTGCTAACTGGCAGCAGACAGGAGGATTTGTAATTGACTCTCTTATAAAAAATGCCGATATAAAGAGTGACGCAAGTGAGGCAATTATAATTACAAATCCGGACAGTGACGATCAGATAACAAGAAGAAGTCTTACAGACGGAAGTATAATTGAAGTTATTCCAAGTCTTACAGTTAATACGGTAGAACCCGGAGTAATAAAAAATAAACAGTACAAAACGGCAGCCTATTCAGCTGACGGTGAGAGTATTTTATTGAATACCCAGAATGATTTAATAAAAATTACGTATGATAACAGGGAATTATTTCATCAGGAGATATCTATTAACTTTAATGATCCAAAGGTAATATATGAAAGTGAGAATGGCGATAAAATTGCAATAAAATCAAATAATACTGTATATATTCTGGATGGAAAAACCGGAGAGACAATTAATAAAATATATATTCAGGACTTAAAGTATTATACTTACAACAGCAATACAAATACTGTAGTCGGATTTTCGGAAAACGGAAATTATTCTGTATGGAAGGATGGAGCTATAACTGACAGTAACTTAAATTATGGCGGAATATTGCCGATAGAATATATATTTTTAAAAGACGGAAGCAAAGTATTGGCAAGTTCACATGACAGTCAGACAATAAAGATAATAGATTTAAAGTCAAGAATCTCTTCGGATTCCATATATGCAAGAATAGTATCAAATTCAAATGATTCTTCAAAAATGCTTTTGTTTGACGGAAATGATGTATTTATATCGGATGATGACGGTAAAACAAGTAAAAAAATACCTTTTAACAATAATATTACATATGGTATAGCCGCAACTTTCAAAGATCAAAAGATATCAAATGACGGAAGATATTATACTGTTGTGGGAATAGATAAGGATACGCCGGATAAAAAGCCTACATTAAGTATTTATGATATTGAAAATGATACAATCAACAATATATATATAAATGCAATAGATTCAATACTGTCATTTAGCAATGATTCAAAGCAGATATTTGTACTTGACGCTGTAGAAGGCCTGAATGTATATAGCACAGACTCTTTTGAGAAAGTAAAAAATTACAGTGATATAAAGGAAAGCTCAGGAAATATAAAATTGTCGGAGGATTCAAAGATATTTGTTATAAACAAATATTCGGGAATTTCCTCGATATATAATCTTGAGACCGGTGAACATATAGAAGATATACCGGGAGAAGTATTATATGTGGAAAACGGTGCAGGTGAAATAAGAGCAAAGGGAATACAAAATAATACGGCATTTACTTGGAGCAGTAAAACAGGACTGAAATCATGGGAAATGGATGAGGCCTGCAGTCAAACACCTCTGAGTCTTAAAGATGTCAATCTGTATAATGCAAATGCCGATATATTGCTTATGATCAGAAATAATGATACTGAAAGAAAATGCTATGTAGTGGATTTTTCAACAGGAAGACTCAAGATGGCTCTTAATTCCACATTGAAAGAATATGCTGTAAATGGACATATTTCTTCCGACGGTAAGATGATAGCTGTAGATCAAAATTATTATGCCGATTATGATTTCAATGCCGGAAAAAACAAGCAATATATCGAGTCAACAGTGTACAAGATACTTAATGAAGAAGAGGTAGCTAATGAGATAGACAGTATTCTTTCAGGGAGAATACTTACTGAGGATGAAAAGATACAAATCGGTTTGACTACCAAATAAAAAATGTCCCCCTAATCTTAGGATTAGCGGGGACATCTGCATTTTATTATTTTTTGAAAAGTTTTGCAAAAAAGCCTTTTTTCTTAGGCTCGGCTTTTACGATTTTACCGCCCTTTACACTCTTTATATCTGAGATGTAAATACCGCTTACTACCGCTTTTACTTCAGTCTTTAGCGGTATAGATGCAAATACCTTTTCATCTGCCATCAATGTCATGATCTTCGGACCTACCTTTGCTTTTACAATAGGCACTTTAGACCATTTGAGGTACCATGGGGTTTGCTCATAAACGATTTTCGGCAAACCTGATTCTTTTATCTTCAGTTTCTTTTTATCTATAATAAGCATAGAAACAGTTTGTTTGGCAGCTTCCATAGCGGCCTGGGATTCTACTTGTTTTGTCTCCATTTTTCTTCCGAAGAAGTATAGTGCAACTAAGGCGACAAGTAATATAACGAGTATGACAATAAGTATTGTCAAAAATGTTCTCACTTTTCGTTCCTCCAAAAAATAAAAATTGTGAAGTATCACTGACGACAATTATATCAAAATCTTAACAATTTATCAACAATTTATCAAGATACTCATAGTACAATGGTTATTACAGGTTTGTATTTTTAGGTTTAATGTCAATAAAGACATGTGTTATAATACAAAAGATAAAAAGAGCTGTGTTAGGAATTTAAATAAAATATCGGAGGTTATATGAGAAAGATATTGATTGTTATAGATATGCAAAATGATTTTATTGACGGGAGCCTTGGAACAAAGGAAGCGGAGGCTATTGTAAAAGGTGTAACAGATAAAATCAAGGAGTACAAAAAAGAAGATGTATTTGCGACTATGGATACTCATAAGGACAGTTATCTTAAAAGTCAGGAAGGTAAAAATCTTCCGGTAGAGCACTGTATAGAAGATACTAATGGTTGGGAGTTGCATCCGGATATATCAAAGCTTATTGATCCGGAAAATATCTTTAAAAAACCGAGTTTCGGAAGTGTGGATCTGGCAAATAAGATGCTTGAGATATCAAAAAAGGAAGATATTGAAATAGAGTTGGTAGGACTTTGCACCGATATATGTGTTGTATCAAATGCACTTTTAATTAAAGCATTTCTGCCGGAGGTGAAAATTTCAGTTGATTCAAATTGCTGTGCCGGAGTTACTGTTGAAAAGCATAATGCCGCGCTGGAAACATTGAGAAGTTGTCAAGTGGAGATAAAATAAAATATTTGAGTAAATATAAAAAGCCTTACATTCAAGTTAAACTTGTTTGTAAGGCTTTTTTTCACATATTCTTCACAAATTAGCCTGTTTTTTTCAGCTTCATTTCAGTTTACTCGTGTATTCTTAGGGCATGAAAGGAAAACAATCCTTTAAAAATAATTTGAATATAAGAGAAATGAGGAGCTTATGAAAAGAGAGATAACAGATAAGAATAAGAAGATTAATAAAAATATTGCATTTTCATTGATGGGAATGGGACTGATGCTTAGCTTAGGAGCATGCAATGCATCACAGGATGCAAGTGCAGCAACTGTAAGTGCAAATGTAAACAGTAATAAAACTCAAAAAACTCAGGGAAATGAAACAAGTATAAGTATTGATAATAATACAGTTTCAATAAACGGAGACGGAGCAAGCAGTGAGGTAAAGGTCATTACAATAAGTAAGGCCGGAACATATCGATTAAGCGGGAAGCTTGATGAAGGACAGATAGTTGTAGATGCAGACGGAGATGTAAACTTAAATCTTGATAATTTTACAATATCAAATTCAACAGATGCTCCGATAGTCGGAAAGAGCGGAAATATAAATATCAACCTTGTTGACGGTAGTGATAATAGGATAAGTGATACCAGAGCTGCAAACACTCAGGATGAGAACAGTTCAAATGAGACTAAAGCATATGATGCTGCAATTTATTCTGAGGCGGATATAAACCTCACAGGAAGTGGAAAGCTTACAGTGGAAGGTGGATATGAGGATGCAATTCATTCAAAATCCAATTTAAATATTGAAAGTGGAAACTACTCCATTACAGCTTCACATCATGGTTTAAACGGAAAGGAAACTCTTGTTGTAAAGAACGGAAGTTTTGATATTACAACAGTGGAGGATGCACTTCATTCAAAGGGTGATGTTACTTTTGAAAACGGTGAATTAAATATAAATGCAGGTGATGATGCATTGCATGCCGATAATGCATTGACTGTTAAAGACGGAAAGATAAATATAAATTCTTCAAATGAAGGTCTGGAAGGAGTGACGGTAAATATTGAAGGTGGAAATATTCTTGTAAATTCTACTGATGACGGTATCAATGCAGCAGGAGATTCTGAAGACGGATCACAGCTTAGTTATGCTATCAATATCTCAGGAGGAGATATAAAGATAATTCCGGGTGGTGACGGTATAGACTCTAACGGAGATCTTAATGTTTCAGGAGGAAATATAGTTGTAGACGGACCTTCAAATGGTGGAAATGCACCTGTTGACTATGACGGAACAGGTACTATTACAGGAGGAAGCATACTTGCAACAGGCAATTCCGGAATGTTCCAGGGATTTAACGGAAATAATCAGGGTCAGTCAAGCATTATCTACTATTTGGATAATAATGCGGCTACAGGAGCTACTATAAAGATCAGTGATGAATCAGGAAAGGAAATCTTCTCATCAGCAGATCAGACTCAGAGCTATAATGCAGTTTTATACAGCAGTGCTGAGATTGAAAGCGGAAAAACTTATAAGGTAAGTGTAGGAGACAGTGAGGGTTCTGTTACTGCAGGAGACTCACAGGGAGGAAACTTCGGTCATCCACCAATGGGTGGAATGGGAGGAAATAATCAGGGCCAACCACCACAGATGAACGACAACTTCCAGGGAAGAGGTCAGGGAAATAACCAGGGCCAACCACCGATGGGACAGCCACCTGAGATGAACGGCAACTTCCAGGGAAGAGGAGGAAATAACCAGGGACAACCGCCGATGGGTCAACCACCACAGGGAGGACCAAATGGAAACTTCCAGGGAAGAGGTCAGGGAAATAACCAGGGCCAACCACCGATGGGACAGCCACCTGAGATGAACGGCAACTTCCAGGGAAGAGGAGGAAATAACCAAGGAGAACCGCCGATGGGACAGCCACCGCAGGGAGGACCAAATGGCAACTTCCAGGGAAGAGGTCAGGGAAATAACCAAGGACAACCGCCAATGGGACAGCCACCGGAGATGAATGGCAACTTCCAGGGAAGAGGTCAGGGAAATAACCAGGGTCAACCACCACAGGGACAGCCACCGGAGGGTGGAAATCAGCCACAAATTGGTCAGCCGCCACAGAATGAAAACAATCAGAGCAGTAAAAATAAAACTGATTCTAAGAAGAAAAAGAACAAGCAAAAAAGTAATCAAAAGACAGGAGATACATCCGGAAAGGAGAAGTAATGAAAAGAAAATTTGCCCTAATACCGGCATATAAGCCAAATGAAAATTTGATATATTTTGTGCAGTCCATTGAAGCAAGAGGGATAGAGGTAGTAGTGGTGAATGACGGTTCAGGGGAAGAATATCTTCCCCTCTTTTCCCAACTTGAAAAGAACAGCAGAGCAAAGGTCATTCACTTTTATGTAAATCAGGGAAAGGGGGCTGCGTTAAAGGAAGGATTGTCCTATTTAAATAAAATAGATGATGATTTTACAGTAATAACCTTAGATGCAGACGGTCAGCATTCACTAAAGGATGCATTATACCTGCTTGATAAATCCATGGAAAGTGAAGACAGCTTGATACTTGGATCAAGAGAGCAATCAAAGGATTCACCTCTCAGATCAAGAATAGGAAACTATATTACAAAGAAGGTATTTTATTTTTCAACAGGAGTAAATATCGAAGATACTCAAACCGGAATGAGAGCATTTCACAAAAGCCTGATACCGGAACTTCTCAAAATAAAGGGAGAGAGGTATGAGTATGAGATGAATATGTTACTTGATTTTGCAAGAAAAGGTATAAGGATGAAGGGATATACCATTGAAACAATATATATCAATGACAATGAGGAAAGCCACTTTGATACTATAAAGGATTCTGCAAGAATATACAGCCAAATCATTAAGTTTTGTGGAAGCTCTATCCTATCATTTATTATAGATTTTTTACTTTACACTGTATGCTTCTTCTTATCAGGAAGCATAATACTCTCAAATGCGATTGCCCGCATTATATCACTGCACTTCAACTTTTTAGTAAATAAAAAGTTCGTTTTCAAAAATAATAAAAATAATGAGAAGAATCTTGCCAAAGAATATGTTTCATATTTGGGGCTTGCGGCATTTATATTTTTAATGAATACATTGATTCTTCGAGGAATGGTAGAAGCATTAAATATTAATGCATATTTGGCTAAGATAATAACAGAAGCAGTTTTGTTTACAGTATCATATTTTGTGCAAAGACATTTGGTATTTGCAAAGAAAACTGTAAGAGAGAACGATTATGCAGCTTCTTTAAAATAGATGTTTAAATAATGAGGTAATTATATGAAGAAATTAAACAAGAAGAGATTAGGCGTATTGTATGGTGTACTTTTATTTTCATTCAGTACATATGCGCTTTTAGATACATTTGTAATACCGCATCCGATGCAAAGTGTAATGGCTTCAAATGTAGTTGCACAAACTACAAGCAGCAGTATAAAGGAAAGCGTGGAGGCTGCCATACAAGAAAAGCTTACCGGAAATTCAACCGGGAATACATCCACAGCAGATAATAACTTGACATCAGGCAGCACTACAGATGAAAATACGGGTACAACAAGCAGTACTTCATTGACTAGTGCAGAGACTGTTGAAGGTGGAACTGTTATAGGAGAGTATTCAGACAGCAATACAAGTATTACATTAAAACAATACAGAGCATATGACAGTGATATATATGTGGCTGATGTAACGGTAAGTGATGTTTCCGTTTTAAAGACAGCACTTGCAAATAATACTTACGGAAGAAATATTACCGATACAACTTCAAATATGGCAGAAGAGAATAATGCCGTTCTGGCTATCAATGGAGATTACTATGGTGCAAGACAGGCAGGATATGTTATAAGAAACGGAAATCTTTACAGAAATACTTCCGGAGACAGAGATGCCTTGGTTATAACTAAAACCGGTGAGTTTGAGTTTGTTTCAGAGAATAAGACAAGTGCAGAAGAACTTTTACAAAGCGGAGCATATCAGGTATTGTCATTTGGTCCCGTACTTTTAGATGACGGAGAAATATCTGTAGGTGAAAATGATGAAGTAGGAATGGCAATGGCAAGCAATCCAAGAACAGCTATAGGTTACCTTGGAAATAATCATTATGTATTTGTGGTTTCAGACGGAAGAACAAGCGAGAGTGCAGGATTAAGTCTTTATGAACTTGCAACATTTATGAAAGAACTGGGTGTAGTTGATGCATATAATCTTGACGGAGGAGGTTCATCTACAATGGTTTTTAAGGGCGAGATCATAAACAATCCTACTACAAACGGTCACTCAAATCAGGAAAGAGCTGTCAGTGATATAGTATATATAGGAGGTGAAAACTGATGAAGAAGTCATTGATCTATCTTGGAATCTCAATATTTGTATTTATATTCGGACAGATATATGAGTACTTTTCACATGGTGTATATTCAAGCTATATGATGTTTGCATTCTTGATACCTTTTATAGGACTTTTTATTCCAAGTCTTTTAAACAATCTTATTTTAAAAAGAAAGATTACTGATAATGTTACACTGCCATGGAAATGCGGTATAGCAACACTTACAGTAGGTTCAATATACAAGGGTATATTGGAAATCTACGGTACAAGCGGAACTTTTGAACAGGTTTATTTGATAATAGGAAGTTTACTTTGTATTATAGCTACTATTGTATTGATAACTGCAAGAGTTAATAAAGATCAAAATTGCTAAGTGTTTAGTAAAAAAGTGTCACCCCGGAAAGTTCGGAGTGGCACTACTATTGAAAAAAAAGTATATTTATAATAATATATAGTAATAAACATGACTTTCTTTTATATCTATTTATATTCTTTATAAGGAGCATTATGAAAAAATCTATAATATCTATGGAAAGAGTAAAAAGAGTTATTTCCGAATTAAACCCTATTGATGATTTGATATTTAGAAAATTGGCAGAGAGCAGAGCATTTTGTGAGGAAATCTTAAGAGAATTTATGCAGGATCCCGAATTGGAGGTTATAGAAAATTATTCACAATATTCAATAACTAATTTAGAAAGAAAATCTGTTATATTGGATGCTTACTGTATATTAAAAGATGGAAAAAGAGTTGATATTGAAGTACAAAATCTGAATGATATAAATCATCAAAAGAGAGTGCGCTACTATAGCAGTGTGCTGACTACAAATTTAGTGGAAAAGGGATCGGATTTTAACAGTGTACCGGATATTTGTATGATATATATTTGTAATTTTGATTTATTTAAAGCAAATAAAAGCCTATATACTGTGAAAAGGAGTATTGACGGGATAAATATAAAATTAGATAATGGACTTGAAGAAAAATATATAAGTGCAAATATAAATGATGGAAGTTCTCTATCAGAGTTGATGGAAGTTTTCACTAAAAGTGAATTCTATAGTTCCAAGTTTCCGGTTATTTCAGAGATGAAATATCGTCTTAAGTATGGAGAGAAAGGAGAAGGTATGACAGAAGCATTAAAGGAATTATATGAGGATTTAAGAAAAGAAGTAGATGTAGTGGAGCTTGATAGAGCCAGAGAAAGTGGAATTGTAAGTACTCTGGTATCACTTGTAAAGGATGGTATATTGAGTATTGATGAAGCTGCTAAGCGGGCAAAAATGAGTGTAGACAAATTTGAGAAGTATGTTAAGTAGAAGAGACAAAAATACACAGTTTGATGAAATATATAGGAGGATATAATATTTGCTATATCCTCCTAATTGCTTAGTTAAAATTATATATGAAAATATATATCAAAACATATTTTTTTATTTTTACTTGATACCTTTATTTCTCCCCTATGCATAAGTACGATTTCCTTTGCTATAGGAAGCCCCAGTCCATAACCGGTACCTGAGTGAGATTCATCAAGTCTATAGAAACGCTTGAATATATTGACCGTATCTTCCTTTGAGAGTTCTTTTTCCACATCATTTTCCACTGATAAAACAATATTGTTTTTTTTATTAGTAAGAGTAAGAGCGGTATGTGATACGGAGTACTTCATGGCATTTTCCAAAAGGATTGAGATAAGATCCTTTATTTTATTTGTATCTCCCAAAACAGAAATATTATTCTCTATATCATAATTCAGTTCTTTGGAATTTTCAAAAAATAAAGGTTCAAAAAACAGACATTCTTTAGTAACTATATCTGATAAATTTATTTTTCCCATTTGCTCTTTTCTATCCTGCCAGTTTTCCAGTCTGCTAAGATCAAGCAAATCCTGTGTCAAATGCTTCATTCTTTCACTCATCTCATCAATACCGTCAATATTCTTCTTAAGTAAATCCATATTTTCCGCTTGGAAAGAATGTTTTGATATAGCTTTTTGAATATTTCCCACATTATTTATGATAACTGTGAGAGGTGTTTTAAGCTCATGTGATGCATCTGAAATAAACTGTCGCTGTGAAGCAATAGCATCACTTACCGGTCGAATACTCTTTTTTACAAAGTATTTGGAGAAAAGTATTATCACTGTAGACAGTATAAAAAAAAGCAGTACAAGCAAAACCGAAAGATTATTTAAGTTTTTTATTTCTTTACTGAAATCTGTAACGGCAACACGGTAAAAAGTAGGTGGTCTGTTATTATGGTGCTTTTCTTCACCTAAGTGATCGGGAGGAGAATTGACCTCACAAATATATTGTAAAGTGCCGGATTTTATAGATGAATAAAACTTATCGGTATTGTCATCTATCTTGCTTAGAGCATCTGATATTATTTTTTCCTTTGTATCACTATCAAGAAAAAAATCGGCACCATTTGTATTAATAATAGTTCCCTCAGAGTCAAACATCATTTGAAAAACAGCATATGAAGTTGATACGGAATCCTGATACATGGGTGTATTTATTGCGGAAGAAAGAGTAGACCTCAGACCGCTGTAAATACTGTTTCTGTTAAAGAGAAATGGGAAGATGAGCATAAATAACAGTAAAAAGATACTTACTGATGATAAAAGCAATGTAAGCTTTTTTTGTAATTTCTCAATCATTATTCACCTCTTACTTCCAAATGATATCCAAGTCCTCTGCTGGCTACTATGGATATATCTGAAGACAGTGTTTTAAGCTTCTTTCTTAAAAATCCGATATATACCTCCACATTGTTTTCTGTAGCATCACTGTCATATCCCCAAACTTTTTCAAGTAAAAAATTTTTAGAAATATTATTCTTGCCTTCTTTTAAGAGAAGCCTCATCATTTGAAATTCTTTTGATGAAAGGCGAATGGAATTATCACCGGATATAAGCTCTGATGAGTCTATATCAAGAGTGGTGTTTCCAAAACTTATCTGGTTTACCTCTTTACCCTGTCTGCGAAGCAGAGCATTTACACAGGCTAAAAGTTCCCTTCTGTCAAAAGGCTTTGTAAGATAATAGTCCGCACCGGAATCCAGTCCTTCCACTCTGTCAAGGATGTCCGATTTTGCAGTAAGTATCAAAATAGGAAGCCCGTTTTTTTCTTTCCGAAGAGTTCTGGCAACCTGAAAGCCGTTTAATTTTGGGAGCATAAGGTCCAGTACCAATAAATCAAAATGCGAAAATCTGGCAAGTTCAAGACCATCCATTCCGTCATAGGCACATATTACATCATGCCCATATTCTTCTAAAATTTCTTTAAGAGATGAGGCAAGTAATACCTCATCTTCAACAACTAAAATATTCATATACACTCCATTTTATGTGGTGTTTTACAACTTAAAGTATAGAATATTATTTTCTCATATAATCAGATTTTATTCAATTATATAGTATTTTCTTTGTACAGCATTTTAGCAAAAGAATTTTTTAATACGGTTTACCATAAAAACAGCTAAAGCAAATGAGAGTATATCTGCAAAAGGCTGTAGAAGATATATGCCGAATTGCCCAAATGACTTTGATAGAATATATAATAGAGGTATAAAAAAGAGTCCCTGGCGTGAAACAGAAAGTAGTGAGGACATTAGGTAGTTTCCTGTATTTTGTAAAAGCATACAGCTTACTGCAAAGAATCCTAAAATAGGTAGTGTTAAACATTGCATATGTAAAAGCTTTACAGCGGATAAAATAACCTCGCTGTCAGAGGTCATGGTTTTAATAAGATCTTTTGCAAAAATATATAAAATGATTGAGGATAAAAATAAAAAGATACTGCCTATAATTACTGTAAGCCAAAAAGCCTTTCTCACTCTAATATACTGCTTTGCTCCATAATTCATGGCACATATGGGTTGAAAACTTTGAGACCAGCCTATCATTATCATAAATGAAAGTGCTGATATTTTTGAGCTTACAGTCAAAGCCGCTATAAGAGAATCACTGTATTTTGCAGCAGCTATATTCAATAATATCATTGAAATACTTGTAATGGACTGCCTTGAAAAATTTGGCATACCTCCTGCTAAAATATGATATATACTGTCTTTATTAAAGTTTAAATTAAAAGCTATATTTCCTGATTTTAAGGAGAAATATGTCAGCACAAAACAACCTGTTATTTGTCCTATAAGAGTGGCATAGCCTGCTCCTGTAAATCCGAATTTTAAATAAAACATCATTACAGGATCCAGAATCATATTTGTGATCATACCAAAGAGCAGACCTGTCATTCCCTCTTTTACATTTCCACAAAGTCTAAGCTGATTATATAAAGTAAGCGAATAAAGTCCGAATGGAATACTTAAAATAATTATTTTTAAATATTTCACGGTAAACTCAAGCAAATCATCTGAAGCATTGCCTGATAAAAATTTCGAGAGCGGAATAATAAAAATCCATGATAAACAAGCTATAATTATGCCGATTGATATTGCAAAGAATATGCCGATGGAAGCCAAGCTTTTAGCTTCTTTTTCATTTTGCTCACCAATCTTTTTTGACATTATATTTCCGCTTCCATAGCCGAACCAAAATCCAATTGCCTGTATAAAACTCATAAAGCTGAATACTATACCTATTGCGGCTGTCATAGATTTATTATTTAAGATACCGACAAAGAAGGTATCCGTAAGATTGTAGATTACCATAACAAGCATGCCGACAATAGTTGGAATAGAGGTTCTTATCAGTAATGGCAGCAGAGCATCATTTAAAATAGCCCTTCTTCTCATTTCATTATCCATATCACAATCCTCTGACAATTCCGGTATCACCGTCTACCTGTATCATATCGCCGTCTTTAAATTTTGTTGTTGCAAAACCCACACCAAGTACTGCCGGAATATTATATTCTCTTGCAACTATTGCGGCATGACTCAGTGCTGCACCGGTATCCGCCACAACAGCACTTGCCAGCTTAAAAAGAGGAGTCCATTCAGGATCTGTAAGATGACAAACCAAAATATCACCTTTTTTCATTTTATAAAACTCTTTAGGACTTTGAATAATGCAAACTCTTCCGACTGCTTTACCCACACTACCGCTTACACCTTTTAAAATATCACCTTTCGCATCAAAGATAAGCAACTTTGAGGCTTGCCATACTTTTATTGAGAGTGGAAATTTTTCATTCCTGTTTTTGATATTTTCAATGTCTTTCTTATTCAGATATCCTCTCTTCATAGCTTCTATCAGTTCATTAAAGAAAAGATTGGATATACCGGTTTTATAATTTTCATTTTCAAGTAGAAGCATATTTACTTTAGTCACACATTTTCTGACATAGTAAAATAAGCTTTCCCATAAATACTGACTTTCTTCTCTAACCACATGGAAATATCGAAGGCTGTTAATATCGGTTTCCATGTGCTTATATTTACTGCCATAAACTGACTTTAGCTTCAGCATTAAATCATCAAAACGTTCTGTTTTTTCATTTTTGGTAAAAGTAGAAGCCAATATAGGCTTTAAAATATCAATGAGTCTGTCAGGATCTTCTATAAATGTTTTCGCCTCCAGACAGTAGCAGTTATAGTCTGATTTGAAACCGTTTTTTTGCAAAAAGTCATCAGTCACAGATTTAAAATCATCAAACTCATTATATAAGTTTTTGTAGCTTTCGCCGAGAAGAACAGCTTCCTTTAATTTATTGTTTTTTGATATTTCTCCTGCCATTTTGGAGATATCATTATTTATTGTTGAAGTCTTATTATCCAAGTTTTTATAAAGGTCAAAGGCAGTATAATCAGGATTTATTTTTTTTAGGATTTTACTGTATTTATCAAATACAAGCATTGTAGGAAAGAGAGCATATTTAAATCTGTCATAGGAAAGATCCTTAGTCAGTTTATAACTGTACTCTAAAAACTCTCTGCACTCTGTCAGGCTCATATTTTCAAAATCTTTGGATTTTAGTATTGAAATATCTTTCCCATATATATCCATAAACTTCTCACAGATTTTGGTACAACTATTAAAGTCTCTGATTTGTTTTAGGACTTTAAATATATGAAAAATATTTTTGGTGATTCCCTTTTTACCTTTTGGAAGAGTCTGTATGCCGTCATTATCTATCTGTGGATCGGTATCAAAGATTATGCCTCCTTCTGCAAATATTTTGGACTTTTGATTATTGATTGCCATTATAAAATCATAATCCAAAGCTCTGTAGGCAAATGGCATTTTTTCAAGTTGAAATGCCATTTTTTTACGCATACTCTTATTTGGCTTTGTTTTTTTCAAGTAACTGTCTATAAGGGCTTTTTCATTATCATTTTTTAATGTGGTGATAGCCCTTGCCTGTAAAATATATACTTTGTTATCTTTGACAGCCCATTCGATATCCATAGGCATATGGTAATGCTTTTCTATTTTTAGACCGCAGTTTACAAGTTCTGATAGTTCATTATCATTTAGAACTCTTGCTTTTCTTTTATCTTCATCTACAGCTATTTCTACAGTGTCCTTGCTTCCATACACTATCTTTGTTTTTTTAGAACCTATGGTGCTTTCAAGAAGTTTGCCGTCTTTTTGGACAATATAGCTGTCAGGAGTTACTCTGCCGCTTACAACACTTTCTCCCAAACCATAGCTTGCATTTATTTGCATTTCATCTGTGTTTTGACTTAGCGGATTTATTGTAAAGAGTACTCCGGACTTTTCACTTTCCACCATTTCCTGCACAATTACTGCAATAGATACACAAGTCTGATCATAGCCTTGGTGAAGCCTGTAGCTTACAGCTCTGTTACCCCAAAGTGAGGCATAGCATTTAAGTATTTTAGAGAGAACATCATCTATACCCTGTACATTTAAATAGCTTTCCTGTTGTCCTGCAAAACTGGCATCGGGCAGATCCTCAGCGGTGGCAGATGAGCGGATTGCAACTCTTACATTTTCGCCAAGGCTTTTGTATTTATCTGTTATAAGTTGTTGTATCTCTTTTGAAAACCTTCCTGATATTATAAGCTTACGAAAGTATCCGGCAGCTTTTAATAAAGTACTCTCATCCAATGATGCTTCTCTCAAATTTTTTTCTATAATTTTATCTATACTGTTTTCTTTTAGAAAAGCTTTATAGGCATCTGCTGTAATTACAAAGCCCTTTGGAACATTTATTTTAGCAGAAGTCAGCTCTCCAAGATTTGCCCCCTTTCCACCGGCAAGTGATATATCTTCTTTTTTAATATCAATAAAATCAAGTATCATATTCCCCCCTGTTTCATTAAAAAATTGTGGTATGCAAAAAGCATGTAAAAATTTATAAACTTAAAATATCAAACCTTTATATACTTGGTTGCTATTGCGGATATATAAGTTTTAAGTATATCTTCAAAATATTTCTCATCAAAAAGATAGTAATCTGTACATAGTAGGAAGCTTCCTATAAAGGCATTGGCAAGACCACGTTCATCGGCAGTCTTTACTACAGAGTTATCCTTCCAGTAATTTACAAGCTTTTTTAAAAACTCCCCATACAGTTTTTCTATTTGATTCATCTCATCAGATTTCTTTGTTTTCAGGATTTTAAATGCTTCTTCATATACAGGTTGTGCTTTTATCTTTTGCATCAAATCCAAAGAATATTTGTATATGACATCAGTTAAAAATGCCACAGGATCTTTAACTGAGTTTGAAAAATTTTCTTCTAGAGCTTTTAATTTCTGACCGGATCTATATGCCGCCAGATCAATAATAAGTGAATCCTTATCCTTCCAAAAATTATAAAAGCTGCCCTGTGCAATACCGACTCTTTTGGTCAATTCCGAAATGCTTAAAGATTTTGTCCCGTTATTATGAAACAGCTCAATGGCGGTATTCATAATATTTTCTTTTATCATTTCCTTTTCTTTTTCACTGAATGCTTTTCCCATACTCCTCCTTCAAATTCGGCACTCTATGAATATATTCATACTTATTCATAGATATTATACTCCTAATAAAGATGGATATCAATGAATATAATTAATATTAACAGGTTCAAAAAGAATTAAGCAAAAAATATATTATATAAAAGAAAGCCTGTATGGATGAATATGTTACTATAGAGTAAAATGTGTTTAATATTGATATGCAAGTAAAGATGTGGGATAATAAAAATATCAGGAATTATTAACGAGGTGAGTATGCAGGAAAAAAAGGATTGGAACGGTATCAGAGGTTATATAGATCATATTTTTGATGAAACGGATATAGGAAACAGTGCAAAGAAATTTGCAGACAATGTTGTTGACAGCCTGAGGG
Source organism: Lachnoanaerobaculum sp. MSX33 (assembly GCF_000512995.1). Classification (NCBI taxonomy): domain Bacteria; kingdom Bacillati; phylum Bacillota; class Clostridia; order Lachnospirales; family Lachnospiraceae; genus Lachnoanaerobaculum; species Lachnoanaerobaculum sp. MSX33. The sequence continues at coordinate 99,727 of NZ_AZXX01000007.1, forward strand.
AAGTTAACAATCTTACAAAGGAAAATTATAATAAGAATGCAGTGAGTGTAAAGGTAAATAAAAGCAATAGGACAAGTATTTATTTAAGGACCAACAGATCGGATCTGTTTATAAGGATATTTGTCGGAGTACCTATGATGATATTTTTCGGTATTCCGATACTTGTACTTACACTGACCGTACTTCCTATTTCATTTACCGGATGGGTTGTGCCGATGATTGCGCTTATACCTTTTTTCGGAATAGGAGCATTTCTTGCAATTCCGGCAATCGGTAATCTTAGTCTGGTTGAAAAGGCGGACAGATATTATCGTATAATGAATAATAGGACTTATATGAACATAGAAGATATTGCTGTGATTTCAAATGAAAGTCCTGAAATTGTGGTAAAAAACTTAAAGAAAATGATAGACAAAAAGATTTTCACACAGGGTCATCTGGATAAAGAAAATAAATGCTTTATGTTAAGTCATGATGTATATAAGGGCTATTTGGCGCTGGAGGAGCAAAGAAAATCGGAACAAAGAAAGAATGATATCATTGAGAAAAAGGTTGATATTAAAGACGGAAGTCTTATATCCGAGGGCAGGGAGTATATTATATCCATTAAAGAGTTGCATCTTGGAATAATAAAGGAGCCTATGTCATCCAAGCTTACAAAGCTTGAGACTATACTTACTGCAATATTTGACAGGGTGGAAAAGGAGCCTAAGGAAACAGAGAAGCTTTATAAGCTTATGAAGTATTATTTGCCTACAACTGTAAAGCTCATAAAGACATATTCCGATTTTGATAATGTTATTTCACCGGACAGTGATATTTTGAATACTAAAAAAGAGATTGAATTGACAATAGATTCTATAAATGAAGCTTGTGGAGAATTCCAAAACCGTCTTTTTAAGGATACCGCATTTGATGCGGACACCGATGCGGCATTATTAAAAGTTATGCTTGCAAAGGAAGGATTAATAGGTGGCGGAATGGAAGAAGATGAGAGGTGAGACTATGAATGATAATGAATTAAAGAACAATGAAATAAATATGGATTCACTGGATGATATGTTAAAGGAAGGTCCAAGTCTGACATTTGATATTGAGGAGAAGGCACCTGAAACCGCTGTAGTGGAGACTGCAAAGCCTGAGAGTGCACCTCAGATAAAACTCTCCCCTGAAGAAGAAAGACTTGTAGAGGAGTTTTCTTCCAAAATAGATATAAGCAATTCTCAGGCTGTACTTACATATGGTGTCGGAAGTCAAAAAAAGATTGCGGAGTTTTCAGAGAATGCACTTGAGAGAGTTAAGACTAAAGATCTCGGTGAGATAGGCGATATGCTTGCCGGAGTGGTAGGTGAGATTCGTTCTTTGGAGATTGATGAAGAGGACAAGGGGTTCTTCGGACTGTTTAAAAAGAGCGGAAATAAGCTTGCAAATATGAAGGCTAAGTATGACAAGGTAGAGGTAAATGTCAATAATATTTCAAAAGCTTTAGAGGATCATCAAGTAACTTTGATGAAAGATGTTTTGATGCTTGATAAGATGTATGAGCTCAATATGAACTACTACAAAGAACTGTCAATGTATATTATGGCAGGTAAAAAAAGACTTGAGAGAGCAAACAATATAGAATTGCCGGAACTTATCAAAAAAGCTGATGAAAGCGGACTGCCTGAGGACACACAAAAAGCTAAAGATTTTTCACAGATGATAAATCGTTTTGAAAAGAAGATACATGATTTGGAGCTTACAAAGACAGTATCATTACAGATGGCACCTCAGATAAGACTTATTCAAAACAATGATTCCATGATGTCTGATAAGATACAGTCAACTATTGTAAACACAATTCCTCTTTGGAAAAATCAGATGGTAATTGCTATAGGATTAAAGCATTCCACCGATGCCGCAAAGGCACAAAAGGCGGTGTCGGATATGACCAATGAGCTTTTAAAGAAGAATGCCGAAAGCTTAAAGGCCGCTACCATAGAAACAGCCAAAGAATCGGAGCGTGGAATAATAGATATCGAGACATTAAAGAGCACAAATAAAACTCTTATATCCACATTTGACGAAGTGATAAAGATACAGGATGAGGGTAGAAAAAAGAGAAAAGAAGCGGAAGCCGAGCTAAGGAATATAGAAAATGAAATGAGAACCAAGCTTCTTGAAATCAGTAACAGACAGGTAAGTGATAATCAATAGATAGGAAATAAAATGAATAATTGGAGACAAAAATATCATATAGAGCCAAAGAGCGGTTGGCTGAACGATCCTAACGGACTTTGTTTTTTTAAAGGATATTACCATGTGTTTTATCAGTATGCTTATGAGCCGAATGGTGGAAATAAATACTGGGCACATCTAAAGTCAAAGGATTTGCTACACTGGGAGGAAGCACCGATATTCCTTTCGCCGGAACATGAGTATGATAAAAGCGGTGCATATTCAGGCTCTGCTCTTATAAAGGATGATACCATGCATATTTTCTACACCGGAAATGTGAAAAAAGCCGGAGATTTTGACTATATATATGCAGGTAGAGAGAGTAATACAGTTCATGTGACAAGTGAAGACGGAATAAATGTAGAATCCGGGAAGGTTGTTATGTACAATAAGGATTATCCGGAAGGACTGTCTTTGCATGTAAGAGATCCTAAGGTATTTGAATACGAGGGCAAATACTATATGGTAATCGGTGCCAGAACTATGGAAGATAAGGGAGAGGTGTTGGTTTTTGAATCGGAGGATCTCGATAACTGGAAGCATATCCGTACCTTTGAAACTATGGCAAAAATAGGATATATGTGGGAGTGTCCGGATCTTTTTGAGATAAACGGACAGTGGATCCTTATGGCATGTCCACAGGGACTTGAGGGAGGAAAATATGAATTCCAAAATATTTACTCCTGCGGATACTTTATTATAGAGGGTGATTTCAGAACAAACGGATTTATAACGGAGTATAAGGAAGCCGACTTCGGATTTGACTTTTACGCACCACAGACATTTGTACATGAGGGTAGAAGACTTTTACTTGGATGGATGGGTATGCCTGATGCAAAGTATACAAATCCTACTGTTGAATACGGATATCAACATTGTATGAGTGTATTCAGAGAATTGGATTTTGCCGGTAATACATTGTATATGAAGCCTGTTAAGGAGCTGGAGACTCTAAGAAAGTTTGAGTATGACGAAGAAAATACTTCTTATAAGGTTTCTGATGAGAAAAGAGCATTTGATCTGGAACTTCAAAATTTCGGTGATAAGTTTGAGATAGAAATATTTGATACTCTAAAGCTTGATTTTGATGCAAATAGAGGAGACTTGGAGCTTTCATTTATTGCAAACGGATTTGGCAGAGATAAAAGATTTTTAAGAACCAAGAGTATAGAAAATATACGACTTATGATTGATGCAAGCTCTGTGGAAGTGTTTGTAAATGACGGCAAACAGGTGATGTCTACAAGAATGTATCCGTCAAATTACAGTGATATAAAAGTATCCGGCAATATCAGGGGAAAGCTTTATAGTTTGGATATATAATACTTGTATTACGCAAATTGTATTTTGATGAATGTCAAAATGGAGGAAAAATATAATGAAAAGGCTTATTATATGTTTACTTAGTTTGATTTTATTATTAAATATTGCAGGCTGTGCAAAGAAAGAAGAAAATAAGGCGGAGGAAAGCGGCCTAAAAAACTATTCTGAATTAAGCAACGGAACATATAGTTGTGATGAGCATATTTATAAATACAGGTTTGAAATAAGCGGAAGAATGCCTAATGCCGCACAAAACAGTACTTTTGTATATCTTAGCAATCTTCCTGAGATATCATTTGAGCAAGCATGGAAAGCCTCAGGATTAAGCAGTTCATTAGAGGATTATTTTTCTGAGGAAGATGCAATACTTGTAGATAGAAAGTAAAATAAAAAAGGAATTAATGCGGAAATGATTTAACAGGAATTTTCTCCGCATTTATAAGAAAAGTGATTTGTTAATGATATTATTTGACAGATTAAAAAATATATTCGGTTTTAATAAAGATAGAAAAGAAAGTAAAATGAAGTTAATAGTTGGTTTGGGAAATCCCGGAAGAGAGTATGTAAATACCAGACATAATGCGGGTTTTTATGTTGTGGAAAAACTTGCATATGAGCTTGGCGAGGATATATCCGAAAGAAAATATAAGGGACTTTTTGCAAAGGTCAGAATAGGGAATGAAAAGGCAATTATTTTAGAGCCGCAGACTTATATGAACAATAGCGGAGAATCTGTGAGAGCTTTTATGGATTATTTTAAGATAGAGGCGGCAGATATCATAGCGGTTTATGATGATATAAACTTGGAGCCCGGAAATTTGCGTATCAGATTAAAGGGTAGTGCAGGCGGTCACAACGGTATCAAGTCATTGATTGCACATATGGGAACATCCGATTTTCCGAGAGTCAAGGTGGGAGTGGGTGAAAAGCCTGCGAGGATGGATCTGGCTGATCATGTACTTGGAAGATTCAGTGATACAGACAAGAAACTGCTTGATGAGGCGGCGTCCGATGCTATAGAAGCGATAAAGCTTATGGTGGACGGTCAGTACGATACTGCAATGAACAGATACAATACCAAAAAGACAAAGTAAGGAAGAATATGAGTTTATTTGAAAATCCCTTAAAAAGATTAGCGGATTTTGAATCTTTAGAAGAAAGTATAAAAAAAGAAAAATTCCCGGTACAGGTCAGTGATATGTCCGAGCCGGGAAAAGCACATCTTATTTCCGAGCTGATGAAAGAAGAAAAGGCTTGGAAACTTGTTATATCATATGATGAGGACAATGCGAGCAGGCTATATGAAGATATAGGCTGCTTTTTGGACGAGGTTTATCTATATCCTGCAAGGGATCTTTTGTTTTTTACGGCAGATATAAGATCCTCACAGATAACAGCCAAAAGAGTGGAAGTATGGAAACATTTAAGAGAGGATAAGAGCGGTGTCATAGTAACAACGGTGGATGCTCTTATGGATAAACTTGAAGATTATCATAAGTTTTGTGAAGCCACTTTGGAGATTAAAAAAGAAGATATTATCGATATAGAAAAGATATCAAAAAAGCTGACGGATATAGGTTATGAGAGAAGTTTTGAAACAAGTAATCCCGGACAGTTTTCAATAAGAGGAGGAATAATAGATATTTTTCCGCTTACTGAAGAATATCCTGTAAGAATAGAACTTTGGGATGATGAAATAGATGCTATGAAAAGTTTTGATCCGGCAAGTCAAAGATCGATTGATGAGCTGGATTATGTAAATATTTATCCGGCAAGAGAAAAGGTACTTGGCGGTGAGCAGTCATTTTTAAGATATTTTGATTATAATAATACCCTTATATATATTGATGAGCCTGCAAGAACCATGGACAAGGCAAGAAAAACGGAAGATGAATATAATCAAAGTGCAGCCGGAAGAATAGAATCCGGACAGTACAAAAAAGAAGATATTCCCGATATATTCGGAGCCGATGAGGTGTTTCACAGCTTGAATAAAGCACCGAGTATTGCACTTACAGGACTTGATAACAGAATAAAGGAATTGGAAATTAAAGCAATGTACTCCGTGTTTTCAAGAATGAGCGGAGTATACCATGAAGATTTTACAAATCTTGTGGACGATTTGAAAAAATACAGAGCTGACAAAACCAGAGTTGCTCTTGTTTGTGCATCAAAGACCAGAGCAAAGAGACTTGCGGACAGCTTTAGAAATGATTATTCCTTGGATGCTTTCTTTTCTGAAGGTGAAAAAGATATAAGTATCGCTCCGGGGCAGATTGCAATATTTGTAGGAAATATTCACTCGGGATTTGAATATCCTGCAATCAATTTTGCGCTGATTTCGGAAACCGATATTTTTAAAACTCCGAAGAAGAAAAAGAGAAGAGAAAAAGAATATGAGGGTGACAGAGTAACCTCATTAAGCGAACTGCATATAGGCGATTATATCGTACATGAAGACCATGGTCTTGGAATCTATAAGGGTATAGAAAAGATAGAAAGAGACGATGTAATTAAGGACTATGTAAAGATTGAATATCAGGGCGGTGACAATTGTTTTGTACCGGTTTCAAAGCTGAACAGAATACAAAAATACGGCGGCGGAGAAATAAAAAAACCCAAACTCAATAAGCTTGGCGGAGTAGAGTGGAGTAAGACCAAATCAAGAGTAAAGACGGAAGTCGAAGAGATGGCCAAGGAGCTTGTGGAACTCTATGCAAGCAGACTTAAAGGACAGGGGGTATTCTATGGAGAGGATACTCTTTGGCAAAGAGAGTTTGAAGAAATGTTTGAGTATGAGGAGACGTATGATCAGATAAAAGCCATAGAGGATGCCAAGAGAGATCTGGAGACCGGAAAGATAATGGATCGTCTGATATGCGGAGATGTGGGATATGGTAAGACTGAGATTGCCTTAAGAATTGCTTTTAAGGTAATACAGGAAGGATATCAGGTACTTTACCTTGTTCCGACAACCATTCTTGCAAGACAGCATTACAATACATTTGTTCAGAGAATGAAAGACTTTCCTGTAAAAATAGGTTTACTTTCCAGATTTAACACAAAGAAGGAGCAGAATCAGACTGTCAGTGATCTGGAAAAAGGTCTTGTGGATATAGTGATAGGAACACACAGACTTTTATCAAAGGATGTAGCACCTAAAAAACTCGGACTTGTGATAGTGGATGAGGAGCAAAGATTCGGTGTAAGACATAAGGAGAAATTAAAGCAGCTTTGTGAAAATGTAAATGTGCTTACACTTACCGCAACACCGATACCGAGAACTCTTCATATGTCACTTTCAGGTATTAGAGATCTGTCGGTATTGGAAGAGCCGCCTGTTGACAGAAAGCCGATACAGACCTATGTAATGGAGTATCATGATGAGACGGTTAAAGAGGCTATCAGAAGAGAGGTTGCCAGAGGCGGTCAGGTTTATTATCTTTACAACAGAGTCAACAATATAGAAGAAGTTGCCGCACATGTCAGAGCACTATTACCTGATATAAATGTGGAATATGTGCATGGAAGAATGGATGAGAGACATTTGGAAGAAAGAATGGTAGATTTTATCAATGGTGATGTGGATGTATTGGTAACCACAACCATAGTGGAGACAGGTCTTGATGTTCCGAATGCCAATACCATAATTGTTCATGATGCGGACAGGCTCGGACTCTCACAGCTTTATCAGCTCAGAGGTAGAGTCGGAAGAAGCAAAAGAAGTGCCTATGCCTTCCTTATGTATACGAGAAATAAACTTTTGTCCGAGGAAGCTTCAAAGAGACTTAAGGCAATAAGAGAATTTACGGAACTCGGTTCCGGAATAAAGATTGCAATGAGAGATCTTGAGATAAGAGGAGCCGGAAATGTACTGGGTGTAACTCAGCATGGTCATATGGAAGAAGTCGGATACGATCTGTATGTGAAACTTTTAAACACTGCGGTCAGAGCTTTAAAGACAGGAAAGCCTGTGGAAGAAGAAGTGGAGGCAAGTGTTGAGATAGACAGCAGTGCCTATATTCCAAGCAGCTATATTTCCAATGAAGAGACAAAACTTGAGATATATAAAAAGATTGCATTGGTGAAGACCGAGGAGGATTTCCTTGATATGCAGGATGAGCTTATAGACAGATTCGGTGAGATGCCGAAGTCTGTTGCCAATCTTTTGTATGTTGCAAGAATAAAGGCTTTGGCAAGCAGTATGTTTATTAACGATATTATTGTGAATAAGTTGCAGATAAAGTGGACAATGAGAGAAAATAAAGAGATAAAAACGGATAACCTCGATGCTTTCTTAAAGTCCTTCGGAAAGAATTTAACTGTAAAATATGACAAGGTATTGAACTGGGAATACAGGGATAAGGAGAAAATCTCAACCGAGGACAGGATGGAATTTACTATAAGTTTGCTTGAGAAAATGAAAGAGCAATTGTTTTAGCACATCAAAAATCATTTGACAAATATAGATCATTGCAAGTATACTTGTTAATGCACAGCCGGGAAGATAGCGGTGTCCTGTACCTACAATCCGCTTTAGTAGGGGTGATGTCTTGCCTAGGGTGTTCATTTGCTTGGCAGTCTGGAGTAAGTGGTGTTGAAGCGGGGGTCCCCACGCAATGGAAACTTTCGAACCGTGTCAGGACAGGAATGTAGCAGCACTAAGGAAGACCTTTCATGTGCCGTGAGATAGCCGCCGCAGAGCTAACTGCTTTTGTAACGCTTGTGAATGGCATTCGAAGCAAGACGTGCATATAAAAGGGCATTATTAAGAAATCTGTTTTAGATTTTTTGATAATGCTCTTTGCATTTTAAAATTAGAATTTGTTAATTCCATGACAAGACTATTGAAAAATGTTTTTCATTAATATAAAATGATGTAGATATTTATATATGTATATTCGTACCGAGATATCCTATATAAATTACATATAGAAAAAGAGTAGATCCGTTTTTTAAAATAGGAGGAAATATATGGCAATAAAAACTATAGGTGTTTTGACAAGTGGTGGCGATGCACCGGGAATGAATGCGGCTATAAGAGCGGTAGTTAGAACAGCAATACATAACGGAATAAATGTAAAGGGAATCATGAGAGGTTATGCAGGACTTTTACAGGAAGAGATAGTAGATATGGACAGTACCAGCGTGTCTGAAATCATTCACAGAGGCGGTACAATTCTTTATACTGCAAGATGTCAGGAGTTTACTACAGCAGAGGGACAAAAAAAAGGTGCTGAAATCTGTAGGAAGCATGGTATAGACGGAGTTGTCGTTATAGGTGGTGACGGATCGTTCCAAGGTGCAGGAAAGCTTTCCGCACTGGGAATCAATACTATAGGAATACCCGGAACTATCGACCTTGATATAGCATGTACAGACTATACTATAGGATTTGATACTGCGGTAAATACTGCGATGGAAGCTATTGATAAGGTAAGAGATACTTCCACATCACATGAGAGATGCTCAATAATTGAGGTAATGGGTAGAAATGCAGGATATATTGCACTTTGGTGCGGATTTGCAAACGGTGCAGAGGATGTGCTTTTACCTGAGAGATATGACGGAAACGAGCAGGTGTTGATAGACAGAATCATTGAAAACAGAAAGCGCGGAAAAAAGCATCATATCATAATCAATGCCGAGGGAATCGGACATTCAACTTCCATGGCAAAGAGAATAGAAGCTGCTACAGGAATCGAGACAAGAGCTACAATCTTAGGTTACATGCAAAGAGGTGGTGCGCCTACATGTAAGGACAGAGTTTATGCTTCAATTATGGGAGCAAAGGCTGTAGAGCTTTTGTTGGCAGGTCATTCAAACAGACTTGTTGCATACAAAAACGGTGAGTATGTTGACTTTGATATTCAGGAAGCACTGGCAATGACTAAGGATATACCGGAAGATCAATTCAGAATAAGCAAGCTTTTGGTAAGATAATATGCCTGAAATGATAGACGGATATAATTACGATTGGACAAACAGTGAAAACATGGTGCTATGTGGTGCCAGCTCGTATGTTCAGAAGTATTATTTCAATGAAAAGTTCAAGCTTTTGCCGGATGAGATAAAAAACGAGCTTAAAATAATGTGTGTGTCTTTTGCTGAAGAGGCGGGAGGCATACTTACCATGGAGTTTGATAGGTTCGGTAATTTGAGCTTTTGTGTAAGAGTTGATGATGCCGATTTTTATTTTGACGAGATAGAGAGCGGCTTGAAGATAAGCTTATACCAAAGAAAAAAAGAAGAGCTTTTGTCACAGCTGGAATTGTTTTATAAAGTGGTGATATTGGAAGAGAGTGCAGAATAATTATGCTTGAAAAAATATCATATTATATAAAAAAATATGAGAGTGTATTACTGTATCTTATTTTCGGTGTACTGACCACTCTTGTAAATTTTGCGGCATACCATGTTTGCTATACAAAGCTCCAATTTCCGAACTTGGTATCCAATACGATTGCATGGATATTATCCGTTCTTTTTGCCTTTATAACAAATAAAATATGGGTATTTAAAAGTAAAAGCTTTGAGTTTTCAAAACTGGCAGTTGAACTGTCAGGCTTTATTACGGCAAGATTGTTTACAGGTTTTTTGGATACGGCGATTATGTTTGTTGGAGTAGACTTATTAAAGAGAAACTGGATAATTGCAAAAATAGTCTCAAGTGTGGTCGTAGTTATACTTAATTATATTTTTTCAAAGCTGTTTATTTTTAGAAAGAATAAGGAATAATGCTAAAAGATTTTAAAATCGGAAATATAAATATAGAAGGCGGTTTGTGCCTAGGACCAATGGCAGGTGTAAGTGACTTGCCATTTCGTCATTTATGCAAAGAAATGGGAGCTTCACTTCTTGTTACAGAGATGGTGAGTGCAAAGGCTATCTATTTTAAAAACAAAAATACGGAACCGCTTATGAAAATAGATAAAGGGGAACATCCGATTGCGTTGCAGCTTTTCGGCTCGGACCCTGATATAATTGCACAAATGGCCGCAAGTATAGAAGAAAGAGATTTTGATATATTTGATTTTAATATGGGTTGTCCCGTACCGAAGATAGTAAATAACGGTGAAGGCTCGGCGCTTATGAAGAATCCGAAACTTGTAGAGGAGATACTTACAAAGCTTGTAAAGAGTGTAAAAAAGCCTGTTACATTAAAGATAAGAAAAGGGTTCAATGACGACAATATCAATGCGGTGGAAATTGCAAAAATAGCTGAAGCTTCAGGTGTAAGTGCTGTTGCCGTACATGCCAGAACCAGAGAACAGTACTATTCGGGTAAGGCGGATTGGAGCATTATAAAGGATGTAAAGTCAAATCTCGGCATTCCGGTAATTGGAAACGGAGATGTGGTGGACGGCAAAAGTGCAAAAGAAATGTATGAGTATACGGGATGTGACGGGATAATGATTGCAAGAGCGGCAAGAGGAAATCCGTGGATATTCAAAGAAATCAGAGGGTATTTGAATGGGGAAATCATAGAAAAACCCGAGAAAGATGAAATCGTGGATATGATACTCAAACATTGTAAACTGCAAATGCAATATGATGATGAAATTATGGCTATAAGAAAGATGAGAAAACATGTTGCATGGTACACACATGGTATGAAGGGCTCATCGGCACTTAGGGATAGGGTGAATCATGTTGAAAGATATGATGAACTTGAAAGACTGTTAAGGTCTGTATAAAAGATTTTATCTCTTAATACAAAATTATAAATACATATATTAAAAATATGCTACAATAGTATCGGAGTGAGAGGTATTGGAGGAGATATGAATACAAAGGAACAGTATAAACGAATTGTAAAATTCGGTTCGGCAGCTATCATATTGCTAATAGAAATAGGGCTTTATTGGGCGCTATGGTATTTTCATCTGAATACTATTATAGAGGTAAGATTCTGGAGAAGAGGAATCTGGCTGTTGGCTGCAATGTACGGAATGTTGCTGTTTTTCTTTCTGCAGACATACGGCGGTTTAAAAATAGGTTATTTAAAAAGAGGAAATATAATCTATTCTCATATTTTATCGCTTTTGATAGCCAATGTAATAGGATATATTATACTTGCATTGGTGGATAAAAGATTTCATGCACCGACACCGTTTATAATTTTAACTGTTATAGATGCCGCATTGGTATGTGCCTGGGTTTTTTTATTTCAGTGGATATACAGTGTGCTCTTTCCGCCGAGAAGACTTTTGGTAGTCTATGGAAACAGACCGGTATTTTCCATAATGGAAAAAATAGGTGCCAGAGATGACAAGTATATAATAGGCGGAGTAATAAGTACCAAAGTCGGTATTGATGAAATAATGAAAAGAGCGGAGGAGTTTGAAGGTATGGTTGTAGGAGATATACCTTCACATGAAAGAAATCTGCTTTTAAAGAAATGTTATGATGCAGGTATCAGAGTATATATGATACCCAAGATAAGCGATATATTGATAAGAACTTCCACAAATCTGAATCTGTTTGATACACCTATTCTTCTTTCAAGAAATGAGGGACTTCAGGCCGATCAGATGCTGGTAAAGAGAATCATAGACGTTGTAGTCAGCGTAATAGGTATAATAATTACTCTGCCTCTGTTTGTCATGTTCGGTGCGGCAATACATCTTACAGATAAAGGTCCGGTATTTTATAAGCAGACCAGACTTACATTTGACGGAAAGCTGTTTGAAATATATAAATTCAGAACTATGAGAGAAGATGCGGAAAAGGACGGTATAGCAAGGCTTGCCGGAGAAGATGATGACAGAATCACAGCAGTCGGAAAGCTCTTAAGAGCTACCAGATTGGATGAACTTCCACAGCTTTTTAATATAATAAAGGGTGAAATGAGTCTTGTAGGTCCAAGACCTGAGAGACCGGAGATTGCCGCAGAGTATATGGAAGAGCTTCCGGAGTTTTCTATGAGACTTAAAATGAAGGCGGGACTTACAGGATATGCACAGGTTCATGGTAAGTACAATACAACACCATATGATAAATTAAAGCTTGATCTGCATTACATAAGAAATTACAGTATATGGATGGACCTTATCTTGATAGTTTTGACACCTAAAGTTTTGTTTATGAAGGAGTCGACAGAAGGCGTCGGAGAAGGTGAAATTACCGCAAATACCAAGGATAAATAATATATTAAAGCAGGATGCATAAATTGATGCAATCCTGCATTTTTTATGTTACAATCATATTACATGGCAGATATTATATTTTTCAAAAATTTCAGTAATTATTTTATATTCTTAGTTTTAATGTCTTAATTTTAATTCCCTTTATATCATTGTTGACAAATAAAAGAGAAGCATATACAATAAAACAAGAACATACATTCGATGGAGGTTGTTATGAAGAAGGAAAAAAGTTCCAAAGCAGCACAACAGGTTAAAAGAGTAATGGAAAAAAGTGAGAAACAGGCGGCACTTGAGTCTGCCTTGACACAGATAGAGAAGGCATACGGTAAGGGTTCGGTGATGAAGCTGGGAGACGGAAATACAAATATGTTTGTAGAGACCATTCCTACAGGTTCACTGGGGCTTGATATAGCATTAGGTGTAGGCGGCATTCCGAAGGGAAGAATTATAGAGGTATACGGACCGGAGTCATCAGGTAAGACAACCGTAGCCCTTCATATGGTAGCTGAAGCTCAGAAGCTTGGAGGTATTGCGGCATTTATAGATGCGGAGCATGCGCTTGATCCTGTTTATGCGGATAAGATAGGTGTAAATATAGACGAGCTGTATGTATCACAGCCTGATAACGGTGAGCAGGCGCTTGAGATTACGGAGACTATGGTAAGATCCGGTGCTATCGATATTATAATAGTCGACTCTGTAGCGGCACTTGTACCCAAAGGCGAGATAGAAGGAGATATGGGAGATTCCCATATGGGCTTGCAGGCAAGACTTATGAGCCAGGGACTCAGAAAGCTTACAGGTATAGTAAGTAAGAGCAATTGTATAGTTATCTTTATCAACCAGCTAAGAGATAAGATAGGTGTAATGTTTGGAAGCCCGGAGACCACCACCGGAGGTAGAGCCTTAAAATTCTATGCATCTGTAAGACTTGATGTAAGAAAAGTTGAGCAGATCAAGCAGGGCGGTGAAATCATAGGAACCAAGACCAGAATAAAGGTTGTTAAAAACAAAGTGGCACCTCCTTTCAAAGAGGCTGAGTTTGATATAATGTACGGACTGGGTATATCAAAGTCCGGAGAGATACTTGATCTGGCGGTTGCAAGTGATGTTGTGGAAAAAGGCGGTGCATGGTACTCTTATGAAGGAAACAAGATCGGTCAAGGAAGAGAAAATGCAAAGACTTTCCTCATGGAAAATCCTGAGATTTGTGAGAAAATAGAAGAGCAAATCAGAGAAAAGTTTGTACTTGAAGCTGAAAAGAACGGAAAAACTTTAGAGTATGACTCTGTAGATGATGATGACGAAGAGTTTGACGGTTCACCTATAGAGGATGATATGGATGAAGCCGGCGGCATAGAGCTTGAGGAAGAAGATTGATTGTAAGTGAAGTTATTTCTCTGAATACCAAAAAAAGCAAAGTTATATTTCAGGATGGAGAAAGTCTTGCCCTATATAACGGCGAAATCAGACGACTGGATATTGCTGTTGGAAAAGAGATAGATGAAGAGGAATATTATACAACCATCTATCCGGTTTTAAAAAAGAGAGCTTTTGCAAGGCTGATGCATATACTTGAGAAATCCTTCAAGTCGGAAAACGATATAGTAAAAAAGCTGAAGCTCTCGTTTTATCCTGATGAGGCCATCAAAGAGGCTATAGAAAAGGCAAAAAAATTCGGCTACATAGATGATGACAGATATGCCGAGCGATATATCAATACATATAAAGATAAGTACAGCAAAATGAAATTAAAATACAAGCTGCTGGAAAAGGGAATAAAAAAAGAGATTATAGATAATGCCTTGGAATCATTTACAGTAGATGAAGAGCCTATGATAAAAAAGCTTCTTAATAAAAAACATTATTTTGAAACTGAGGAACCTGATAAAAAACAAAAGATAATTGCCTCTGTAATGAGACAGGGATTCAAATATCAAAAAATAAAAGATGTTATAAAAGACACTTCTATGAGTTAGAGACACTCAAGGAAGTGTCTTTTTTGTGAGATTATTAGCATGTAACGCTAGTTAAATAACAAACATATTTGTTAAATAAAATACTTTTCAGAAAAGTATTACAATATTTATAAAAAAAGTATATAATGAATCCATAAAGTTCGTATCAAATAAATATAAAGATATGTGCTCTTATTATTTCATGAAATAGACAATTTAAAATCTATATATGTAGTTCATTTACATATATTAATCTACCGGTAAAACGGTGAAATAATTCTAGGAGTAAGAGGTATGAGTAGATTAGAAATAGTCTCCCCAAGTAGAGCCAGAATTGTTATGGAGGAGCTATACAAAAATTTGGAAAGAAGAATCGAGGCATCTCCTCCGGGGCTTTGCCCGGTTGATATGTCCAGAGCTTTTCTGGAGTTGGCTCACGCTCAGACTTGTGGTAAATGTGTTCCATGCAGAATCGGTTTAGGACAGCTTGAAAAGCTGATCGAAAACGTGCTTGACGGTAAGGGTAGTATGGCTTCTTTGAAATTAATGGAGAAGACAGCCCTCAGTATTATGGAATCGGCAGATTGTGCCATAGGCTATGAAGCGGCAAATATGGTTTACAAAGGTATTATAGGATATAGAGATGACTATATCGAACATATAGCACATGGCAGATGTACATGCTCATACAATCAGCCTGTACCTTGTGTAAACTTATGTCCTGCACAGGTGGATATACCGGGATATATTGCACTTATAAAGGAAGGCAGATATGCGGATTCTGTAAGACTTATAAGGAAAGATAATCCTTTCCCTACTACTTGCGGATTTATTTGCGAGCATCCTTGTGAGGCAAGATGTAGAAGAAATATGGTGGATGACTCTATAAATATTCGTGGTTTAAAGAGAGTTGCGGCAGATTTTGCGGGAGAAGTCGATCCTCCAAAATGTGCTCCGTCTACAGGTAAAAAAGTTGCAATACTCGGTGGTGGACCGGGCGGACTTAGTGCGGCTTATTTCCTACAGCTGATGGGACATCAGACAACCGTGTATGAGATGTTGCCTGAGCTTGGAGGTATGTTAAGATACGGTATTCCGAATTACAGATTACCGAAGGACAGGCTTGATGAGGATATCAAGGCTATTTTAAAGACAGGTGTAAAAGTTAAGCATGGTCTTAAGATCGGAGAGGATATTTCAATTGACGACTTGAGAAATGCTTTTGATGCGGTGCTTATAACCATAGGTGCAAGTACAGATAAGAAACTGGGTCTTGAGCATGAAGATGCAAACGGCGTGGTATCTGCTGTAGAATTCCTGCGTGATGTAGGAAAGAATATTATAAAAGATCTTACAGGCAAAAATGTTTGTATAATCGGTGGTGGAAATGTGTCCATGGATGCGGTAAGAACTGCAAAGAGAATGGGTGCAAAGAAAGTAAGTATTGCATATAGAAGAAGAGTTGCCGATATGACGGCTTTACCTGCAGAGATAGAGGCGGCGGTTGCAGAGGGCATTGAGCTTAGAACTTTGATGGCACCATCCGCTATAGATGTTGATGAGAACAATAATATAAAGGGCATATATGTAAAGCCTCAGATGATCAGTTCTATTAAAGACGGAAGAGCAAGTGTAAAGGCTACAGGCGAGGAAGATGTTTATATTCCTTGCGATATACTTGTAGTTGCAATCGGTCAAAATATAGAGACAAAGCATTTTGAGGAAGCGGGAATCCCTGTATCTAACGGAAAGATAATTACAGATTCTACAGGTGCATTTAAGGATATGCCGGGAGTATTTGCCGGAGGAGACTGTGCCAGCGGACCGGCTACGGTTATCAAGGCTATCGGTGCGGCTAAGGTAGTAGCTGCAAATATTGACGAGTATTTAGGTTATCACCATCAGATAAGTGTAGATGTGGAAATTCCTGAGGCAAGTCTTGAGGATAAGAGTCCTTGCGGTAGAGTTGAACTTACAGAAAGAGAAGCTTGTGAAAGAGTTCTCGATTTTGACGGTGTTGAAAATTGCATGACAGAAAAAGAAGCTAAGCAAGAGGCAGGCAGATGCCTAAGATGTGACCACTTCGGCTTCGGTATTTTCAAAGGAGGTAGGGAGAGTATATGGTAAACTTAACTATTGATAATATACCTGTTTCCGTAAAAGAAAATACTACTAT
The DNA here is from genome assembly GCF_000512995.1 of Lachnoanaerobaculum sp. MSX33. Taxonomy (NCBI): domain Bacteria; kingdom Bacillati; phylum Bacillota; class Clostridia; order Lachnospirales; family Lachnospiraceae; genus Lachnoanaerobaculum; species Lachnoanaerobaculum sp. MSX33. Next base: position 116,553 of record NZ_AZXX01000007.1, read on the forward strand.
TATGGAAGCGGCGGCAAAAATAGATATAAATATTCCGAAACTGTGTTTCTTGAAAGATTTAAATGAAATAGCTGCATGTAGAGTATGTGTAGTTGAATTAAAAGGTAAAGATAAACTTATCACTTCGTGTAATAATGTATGTGAAGAGGGTATGGAGATCTTTACAAACAGCAAAAAAGTAATCAGAGACAGAAGAAAAACTGTAGAGCTGATTCTTTCACAGCATGACAACAGATGTGTTATATGTGCTAAGAGCGGTAACTGTTCACTTCAAAAAGTTGCCAACGACCTAAATATACTTGAGATACCGTTTGCTGTTGAACTTGAAAAACAGCCGTGGAATAAAAATTTCCCGCTTATAAGAGATTCATCCAAATGTATTAAGTGCATGAGATGTATACAGGTTTGTGATAAGATGCAGACTTTAAGTGTTTGGGATCTCCACGGTACAGGAGCAAGAACTACAGTAAATGTAACCGGATATAAAAAGATTGAAGAAGCCGATTGTTCGCTTTGCGGACAGTGTATAACACATTGTCCTGTAGGTGCATTGAGTGAAAGAGATGATACTTCAAAGTTCTGGGAAGCTGTTGCCGATCCTGAAAAGACAGTAGTTGTTCAGATTGCGCCTGCTGTAAGAACGGCATGGGGTGAAGTTTTCGGACTTAAAGATAAGGATGCAACGGTAGGAAAGATTGTTGATGCATTAAAGAAGATGGGTGCAGACTATGTGTTTGATACCTCGTTCTCTGCGGACTTGACAATTATGGAAGAGGCAAATGAGTTTGTACACAGATATACAAACGGACTTATCGGTGACAGACCTATGTTTACATCCTGTTGTCCGGGTTGGGTAAGATTTGTAAAATCACAATACCCGAGAATGACAAAATCACTTTCAACAGCGAAGTCTCCACAACAGATGTTCGGTGCTGTAATGAAGTCTTATTTTGCTGAAAAAATAGGTGTAAAACCTGAGAACATGGTATCTGTTTCTATAATGCCTTGTGTAGCTAAAAAAGGCGAAAGAGAAATGGAACTCTTCCATGGTGAATATGCAGGTCATGATGTGGATATTGCGCTTACAACAAGAGAGCTTACCCGTATGATAAGAGCTTCTCATATAGATCCGAAGAGTCTTGAAGACGTAGTAGCAGACAGACCTATGGGTGACTATTCAGGAGCGGGTGTAATATTCGGTACTACCGGAGGAGTAATGGAAGCGGCTCTTAGAACCGCATACAGTATAATAAAGAAAGAGAATCCTCCTGCAGATGCATTTAAACCTGTGAGAAGTAAAACATTCCAGGAGAATGACGGAACTGTAGAGGCTAAGTTCAATATTGATGATATTGAATTGAACATTGCTGTGGTGAGCGGACTCGGTAACACCAGAAAGTTGCTTAACAAGATTGAGCGTGGTGAAGCAAAGTATGACTTTGTCGAAGTAATGGCATGTCCGGGAGGCTGCGTAGGCGGTGGCGGACAACCTGTAAAGGATGGCTATGAACTTGCATTTAACAGAGGAAAGAAGCTTTATTTCTTAGACGAGAACTCCGAGATAAGATACTCGCATGAAAACAAAGATATTATTGCATTGTATGACGAGTATTTCCATAAACCGCTTTCACATAAGGCGCATGCATTATTACATGTACAAGAGTAATAGTATGGTGATTTTGAAATTACAATTTACATATCGGTACAATTGTGTTAAATAATTTTTCTAAGGAAGTGTTTTTACATTTCCTTAGAATTTTTGTATGCAATATTATTAAAATGGAGTTTAGAGTATGTTATTTAATATCTTTAACAAAAGAAAGTCTGATTGGAAGCTTGATATTGACGGAGTAGAAAAGGGCGGATGTACAGCACAAGAGGTTGAAAGCCTGTTGGATTCTATAAGAAGCGGAAAGATATATTTTATTGTATTGACACCGGCAAAGAAGATTGATGTAAATAACAGGAGATTGAATTTCGTACAGATATGTAGGGATGAGGGAGATGAGAACTATCATTTTGAAGTAAGTACATCGGATATTAACGACAGCGACAACATTATTATCTATGGAAAGGAAGGATTTGCCAAAGATAAGGTAATTGATATGTTGCAACTTCTTATGAAGGATGAGATAGTCCCCGATTGTTCAGGCTGGGAGATTGTATTTGACAGTGCTGATGTCAAGATAGCCAATGTGGAGGTCTATAGAGAGCTTGTAAAGACAATATCGGATAATGAAGATTTTTTACAAAATATGGACAGGTGTTTTTGCTATCCGAGAGAGTACTTTAAAGATAATGCGGACAGGTATGAGTATAGGGGTATTACAAGCAGAGATGCTATAGATACCTTTGTTTGGATTGCCGTAGCGGATGAGATGCTTGAGAGCGGGATCGCAATAGAGCTTGATTGGAAAGAGGAAAAAGACGAATTCTTATCAAACATAGAAGAATTGACAAAAGAGAATAATCTTGTTGTGGATGAGGGTATGCTTGATGATGAAGGGGATATTCCGTCTTGGTGTAAAGAGTTGGACAATAAGTGGATGAAAGACGGATATTGTGTAGCAGGTATTGATATAGACAGCGACAGTTATGTATTGTTCGTATGTAAAACAGATAAGTTAAAGAGTTTGACAGAACTTGCCAAGAGTATAAATCACAGAATTGATTTTGCCCAAAATATGTAGTTTATTGATTTAACAAAAATGTGTTAAAAAACTTTAAAAAAGTTATTGACAAGATAAGAGTTATTCTTGTATAATGTCTAGGCATTGCGAAAGCAAATGAGGAGAAGTACTCAAGAGGCCGAAGAGGCGCCCCTGCTAAGGGTGTAGGTCGGGCGACCGGCGCGAGGGTTCAAATCCCTCCTTCTCCGCTTCTTGTCAAAGAAGTTTGAAAGAAAGTTCTTGACAAGATAACATCGATATGATAATATATCAAAGTTGCTCCAAAAGAGCAAAAGCTTAAAAGATTCTCAAAAATAACTTAAAAAGTTATTGACAAGATGAAATGAGCTTGATATAATAGCTAAGCTGTTTCGAACAGCAAAGCAAATGAACCTTGATAATTTAAGATTAAACAGTACACACAACCCTGAAAAAATTCTTGATTATTTCAATAATCAATGAAGTTTCAGAATAACAACGTTTAG
>NZ_AZXX01000008.1:0-1243 GCF_000512995.1 Lachnoanaerobaculum sp. MSX33
ACCACCTGAATTAGATGTGGAATAATAATAAGGCTCTATACCTTCCGATGCAATAAGTTGCTGTAAAACATATTGCTCTGTCAATGCTCCCTTAAATTCAGTAAAAATTCTGTTGCCGTCAATAATCACTTGAGCATCCAAATCTGTCATAGCTATCAACAACCCGATATCAAGCAGATACACTTTAAATGCATCAAGGTCAAGGTACGCTTTCAATGGAAGTGCTACTTTTCCTACTCTTTGTACCTTATGGATCAACCCGCAATCTAAAAGCCACTGTAATGCAAGTTCAAAGGCCTTTGCTCTTGAACCCTTTCTAACTTGTCCATAGATGTATTTTTTATTTTCTTTTGCTAACTGCATTGGAATAGAATCCCACACAAGATTTAGTCTATGTAATTTTATGATAGCACAGACAAAATATGGTGTACAATACTTATGTATACAAAAATCAAACATATTATCCGACATCATATTTTAGTATACGGATTCTTATATTGCCCGTGTTTGTTGCTTCTTCCACTGCCATAGCTTATTGCAAACTTCGGACATCTATGTAGACAACCTAAACACATCTCACATTCTTCATCTTTCCATACCGGGTGATTACCTTCCATAATTATCGCTCCGACAGGACATTTTTTCTCACATAATTTACATCCTATACATAAATCCTTATTTACAGATAAATTCTTTGTCTTTCTTTCTGCAGTATACATAAATGCTGACGGTAGTGCTGCAACAAACTTTGGCAGCTTATTTTTGATAAAGTCTCCTCTTTTATTTGATTTGATATCTTCAATAACTGTTTTAAGCTGAGCTTTTCCTTTATTTAGCCACTGCTCTACCCTCTCTTTATTTGAGAGATTAAAAATCGGTGTCCATGTATCAGGCATTATCACACTGTAGTATGCATCAAATTTTTGACCTTTTCTTTTCAAAATTTCTTTTGCCATAGTCCCTATCTGACCGGTAGAGGTACCATAGCTCACCAGAAGAAAGGTATATCTACAATTCTCTATTGTAAGTTTTTCTAAAAATTCTGTTACAATTCTTGGAAGCCTCCAAAAATATGTCGGAGTTATAACACCCAATATTTTTTCATCTTTAAATAAATATTTACCTTCCCTAATACAATCCACTATGGATATAGCTTTATCATCAGTTTCTGCTGCAATTTGCTCTGCAATATATTTTCCGTTGCCTGTTGCACTAAAGTATAAAATCATCTTATTTACCTACG
>NZ_AZXX01000009.1:0-36324 GCF_000512995.1 Lachnoanaerobaculum sp. MSX33
ATTTATGCTTGACAGTCGCTAAGGATTGTATACAGATTGTGTTTAGAAATATCACTTTATAAACTTCTCAAAATCTTTAACACTCATATTTGCTCTAACAGCAGCCTCATCAATACTTAGTATTCCGTCATTGACCAAAGATGCAAGTATGCTTATAACACCTTCCTGTCTTCCTACCGCCCTACCTTTTTCCATACCTTTTTCTATTCCTTTTTCTATTCCTTTTTCTATTCCTTTTTCAATGCCTTTTTCTATGCCTCTGGCCTCTACTCTATCCAGCACTTCACACATATTAACTTTCTCCTTTCCTTTCAATTCGTTTATAGTTTCTTCAAATCTGTTATCACCGGTCATTGCAGACATTAATGTCAGAAGTTCTTCCACATGGGCGATGGCAGTTTCATCAGCTATATAATCTCTGTTTTTTCTCATCTGATACAGGTAATCAGCCAGTATCCTAAAATCACTCTTAAATAAGTCTATCTTTTCTCTATCCAAATAAGCTATCTCAAATAAGTTTATCTTAAAATCATTTACATATGGCTTTATTTCTTCATCTATATCCAGTATTTCAAAAAGTGTTTTTGGATAGTTCCACCTCTTTTCATATCCCAAATACAGCACCAAAGTTATCACCGGATACTTTGCCTTGTCAATGTTTTCTTTTCTGCTTTGCTTTACATATTCTGACCCATCATATCCAAATACTCTAAGCGGCATAATTTTATTCGCTGTTGTCTGATTTTCAAGTCCGAATAATGCTACGTTTATTTTGTTTTTACGCCAATACTTTGCTATATCTCTTTCCTGTGATCTTACCCTGCCGTCTATCTTCAGCATACTCATCGGCAATGCATCCTTAAGTGCGGCTTCATCTACCACGTTTCTACCGCCAAATAAAAGTACATTTAGAATATCTGCAAAAACGTCATTGTACTTTTCAAGCATCTTCTCTGTTACATCCTTATCTTGCATATCTCCTCCTTATTATACCAAAAAAATTTAATATTGGATTATTATTTGAACTTTTTGAAACCTAGAATTTTTAGAATTTCGAACAAAATATAATGCTTTGATTTTACCGTATATATCTCTAACATACAATAAGAAACTTTTTAAGATTCACTAAATACATCTTAACAAATCTTAAGCATTTTTCGACCTAGGAATAAAATATATTTTATTATGGAATAGATAAGCATACTAAGTAGCTGTGCTGTATAAAAAGGGACTGCCACAACAACAGCCCCTAATCATACTTTATTTATTTTGCTATTCAAAGATCAAAGAAAATTACTGTATCCATTCACCATTTGCATTTACGCTATAGCCGTCAGGTGTCTTTTCATTGGCATACATTGCACCCTGTGGGTGTGAACTTCCGGTATTGAAGTAGTAATACTTTCCACCGATATTCTGCCATCCAAGTAGCATCTCGCCTGAAGCAGGATTTAGATAATTCCACTTATCTCCTGATGATATCCATCCGGTTCTCATATAGCCGGCTTCATTAAATGCATACCAAGCTCCATCTATATTATCCCAAGTTGCCTTAGGATATGTACCATTAGCATATTTATACCACCATCCGGTTGCATCCTGTTGCCATTCGCCCATCTTTTTGGTTTGCTTTGTGCCTCCTGAACCTTTTGAGCCTCCACCTGATGAACTACCTCCACCACTTCTTGAGCCTCCACCTGATTTGCCTGAGCCGCTTCCACTTCCTGAACCGCTTCCCTCAGTATCCTTCTTTACCCACTTTGCAAAGAGTGTGATATCTCCTGTTATCTGTGAGTTAAAGTCATAAGCATTGATACATTCAGCTTCTGTATACCAGCCTTCAAAGTTGTATCCATCTCGTACAGGATCTGCCGGTCTTGTTTCTACTCCATTTTCTTCCAAAGTCTGTGCTGCAACTTCCGAGCCACCGGTTGAGTCAAAGTTTACTGAATATAAATTAGCTGTGCCATCCACAGTAAACTCTCTAGAAAACTCTATTAATTCACCGGATAAATCACTGGAGCTTGCACCTTTGTATGCTGTCATACCATTAATCTTTACTACTGTATTTTCATAAATTTTATATCCAGATTTAGGTTTTAGCCAAATTGAAGCTATATATGTATGACCTGCTTCCAAAGGTCTAGGGCTACTTGTATTGCTTACTATCCTAGTATCACTATCAACCCAACCCACTTCATTATCATCAACAGTACATTCTGTACTATCTGTGCTTGCATTATAATTAGGTATTTCACCTGCTATGGGAGGGGTTACTACAATATTGACCTCTCTAACCACCGGAATCTTCCATATTGGACTTTTTGCAGATTCTACGCTATCCATATATCCATCTCCCCCAATAGCTTCAACTTTAAAGTATTCTCCATCACTAACATCAGTGCCATAATTATAGAAAGTATCTTCAGTTTCTATAATACTCCTCCTGTGTCCATATTTGCTGTACAGAGTAATTCTATACTTCTCACAATTCGGTACTTCATCCCATCTTGCAGTATATCCATTCCAACGCAGATTTGTAGGGGGAACAAGCTCTATTAGTGGAGACTCGTAATCAAAATAGTATGCATCATCTATTGTTAACTCTTCACAGCCACTATTCTCTGAATCATATGCCCACATTTCTAAATAATAATTAGGTGTTGGAAATTTGTACCTTTTCATTATCGTCTCAAATATATTTGTTTCTGATGTAATCAGCCGATTAAGTTTTTTTCTTTCTGTTAAATTACTTCTGATACTAACCTCATATCTTACCGTTCCCGGCACTTCATAAAATGTAAGTATACCTTCTTCTAAATATTTACATTCTGTATTTTAGGTATTTCAGCAAATGCCGTCACAGGCATAAGTGTTAAACACATAGCTATGGTCAAAAATATACCAATTACCTTGGAAGAAGGCTTTCCTCCAAGGTATAACTGTCCTCAGAGAACTCACTTTTAAAAGTGTGTTATTTTCTTTCTCAAATTTCAATATAGAAAATATATTATCTTTGTGCAACCATCTCCCTTCTTACTCTTAACCTATCCATCTCTCGTTTTCCTTCCCTGATTTTCTTTGGCTTTACAAAATAATACTACCGCCCCCCTAAAAAATCTATTATTCAACAGATAATCTTTACCCTAAATCGATCTAAAATCAAAATAGTATTCAATGAATACCGAACAGTTCTTATGATTTTTCTCTGTGTTTTTAAATATTTTTATGCTAGTTTTTGTATTGCTATTTATTGTAAAATATTACGATATTTTGTTACGATTCAGGTGACCCTTTAGATCTTTTGTTTTACTATCCTAATCCAGTATGAATAATCAGACGATATCCTGAAGTCACTATAGCTATTACACCCATCCACTCTTTCTATACACCAAAGGCGTGCAACCGTATTCTCTTAAAAACAGTCTGTTAAAATAGCTTTGGTCAAAAAAACCACAATTTTGTGCAATCTCGGCTACACTTTTGGTGGTGGAACGCAGTAAATTCAGACTGACTTCAAGTCTATGTTTATTTAAAAACACCATTGGAGACAGATTTGTATATTTTTTAAATATTTTTGCACATTGACTTCTACTTATATTTCCAAATATTGCAATATCATCAAGTATTATTTCTTCATTAAAATGTTTATATATATACTCTATCATTTTTTGCACCGTAATTGCATTATTGTCCATAGGTACTTTTGTAGGTTCATGTATATATGCCAAATATATCTCGTAAAATACAAGATGAATCAAAGCTATAAGTTTCAGTTCATAACCTTCCGGGGTATTTTTTTGCAAATCTTCAATATCAGAAATCAAGTTTGATATTTTGCCGGCAGCTCCACCTTCTCCATCAAAATTTATATGCGAGAAAGATGTATCCTCTAGCATAGACTTAATATACTTATCATAAATAATCGGATTTTGCATAAGAAGACTTACACCTACATTTAGTACCTTATGAATGCACTTTTTATCATAATTATTGCAAAGTCTATGTATTTGCTTAAGGTTTATAAAACATACATCTCCTGCATGTAGTTCAAATTCATCATTGCCTGCAGAACAAATAACTGTACCACTGTTCACTACTATAATCTCCAAGTTATTGTGTAAATGAGGTATTTCACTATGCATCTGCCTGAGTGCTATATTCTCCACCCCCACCATTACCGGCAGGCTGTCGTTTTTAAAGTTAATCGTATCCATAGAATATTCTCCTATTTTTATATTAAAAAATACAATAATTACTGCTTATAATACTATATTATACTATCAGAACAAAGAAATTACAAATGTTCTGCTAAATGTTTTTAGAAAAGGAGAAATTTAGTATGGAAGAGACAAGAATAACAATGCCACTTATAGGAGAGGATGCACCTGCATTTGACGCTGTAACAACTCAGGGAGAAATACATTTCCCATCAGACTACAAAGGAAAATGGGTTATACTTTTTTCACATCCAGCTGACTTTACACCGGTTTGTACAACAGAGTTTATGACCTTTGCTTCTATGATGGATGAGTTTAAAGCATTAAATACTGAACTTATAGGACTTTCAGTGGACTCTCTTTATGCACATATAGCATGGCTTAGAAAAATTCAGGAACTTGAGTGGAATAGTAAGAAAAATGTCAATGTTACCTTCCCTCTTATAGAAGATATTCGTATGGAAGTTGCAAATAAATACGGTATGATCCAGCCGGGAGCTTCCAATACTCAGGCAGTAAGAGCAGTATTTGTAATTGATCCTAATGGAAAGATCCGTACAATTTTGTACTATCCTCTTTCAACCGGAAGAAACTTTGATGAAATCAAAAGAATTGTTTTGGCACTTCAAAAAGCTGATGCAGACAGTTGTGCTACACCTGCTGACTGGCGTCCGGGTGATGATGTTATAGTACCTACAGCCGGAAGCTGTGGTACTGCCAAGGAGCGTATGGAAAACCAGAATGACGACCAGTATTGCCTTGATTGGTTCCTTTGCTTCAGAAGAGAAAAATAGAATAATATACTAAATAAGAGGACACCCAATTTTAGTGTCCTCTCTTATTTAAGCATTCTTATATGTTTTCATTACAACTTTTCTGAGTATATCTACCGGTATCATTGTGAATGCAAGTATGAATATTACTATCCATCCCTGTACACTAAACGGTACACAGCTAAACATCTTTCCGATAAATTGGAAAGGTGCAAAAGGTATAGCACCTGCATTTACTATAAGCGCCTGTACTATGATTATCGCAAAGAACACTTTAAGGAAGCCTGTATTTTCATTAAGGCCCTTAAATATTCCGAAGCCTTCATCTCTTACATTAAATCCGTTAAAGAGTGCACTTGCTATAAACAGTACAAAATATCCTGTAAGAAGTTCTTCCTCATTGCCGTCAAACAGATTTGCAAAGAACGGAACCTTAAGATATATAAAGCTGAGTACTGTAAGCCAGAGTCCCATGCTTAAAATTTGAATAGCCATGTTTTTGCTGATGATATTCTCATCTCTTCTTCTTGGCTTTTCCATCATGTAGCTTTCTTTAGCCGGCTCATTTCCAAGCATTATAGCTCCGAGTCCGTCCATTACCAAGTTTACAAACAGAAGGTGAGTTACCTTAAGCGGCTCTTCCACTCCGAAGAATGGTGCTATAGCACTTACTATAACCGCAGTAACATTTATAACCAACTGGAACTTACAGAACTTAAGTATATTGTGATAGATAGTTCTACCATAGAGTATAGCATCCTTTATAGATCTGAAATTGTCATCAAGAATTACTATCTCACCGGCTTCCTTGGCAGCCTCTGTACCGTTACCCATAGCAAATCCCACATCTGCTCTCTTAAGTGCAGGTGAGTCGTTTACACCGTCTCCCGTCATACCTACAACAAGATTCATCTCCTGGCAAAGTCTTACCATTCTTGATTTATCTGTAGGAAGAGCTCTTGCGATAACTCTGATATGAGGTATAAGTTTCTTTACTTCATCATCACTCATTTCATTGAGTTCTGCTGATGAAAGCGCTCTGTCCGAAGCAGACTGTATAAGGCCTGCATCTTTTGCAATAGCGATAGCTGTTTCAAGTCTGTCACCTGTAATCATTACTACCTGGATTCCTGCTCCCATAACCTCTGCTATAGCATCCTTAGCCTCAGGTCTTACATCATCTCTGATACCTACCAAGCCTATGATAACTATATCATCATTTATAGCATTTTCCACAAGAGCCTTCTCTGAATATCCGAATGCCAAAACTCTCATGGCTCTTGCTGCAAGCTCATCAATCTTTCTGTCAAGCACAGCCTTGTCAATTGTCTTTACTTCACCGTTCTCATCCAAGAACTTCTTTGCCTTTGCAAGCAGTCTCTCAGGCGCACCTTTATAGAATGTCTTATCAAGAGAATCTATTCTTGCCTGGCTGAATTTATTTGTTGAGTTGAATCCCTGATGTGCTCCCACTACAAGGCTCTTCTCATTTTGTAATGCATCAAAAGTGGCATGTCCTATAAACTTCATCAATGCCTGGTCTGTTGCATTACCGCCTATTACCACGCCTCTGTCATCAAACAATGACTGAGTATTCTTGCCTATTGCAATATCTATAAGTCCTTTTACCTTGCTGTGATCGCTAAGATCCGGTATGGCAATGGAGTTTCCGTTTGCAAGGAAGAAATCCACTACTTCAAGGCTTCCCTTTGTAATAGTTCCTGTCTTATCACTGAACAGTATATTCAGTGAACCTGCAGTCTCGATACCTTCCGCCTTTCTTACAAGTACGTTATGATCAAGCATTCTGCTGGTGTTTTGCATAAGTACCAAAGATATCATTAAAGGCAATCCTTCAGGAACGGCACATACGATAATAACTATTGCAAGAGTAACAGCCTTTATCAGGTCCTGCACTATTGTCTGTGGTCCCATAGCAAAATAGTTGCCAAGTCCGCCTGCTCTTACTATAAAGTAAGCGAAATAAAGTATCGCTATTACCGTAGCACCTACATATCCGAAAATTGATATCTGATGCGCCAGCTTTCCAAGCTTCACCTTAAGTGGTGAATCAGGATCGTCTTCATTCATTTCAAGAGCCATCTTACCCATCATGGACTTAAGTCCGACTCTCTTAACCTCTAAAACACCTTCTCCGTCAAATACTACAGCACCTCTAAAGAGTGAATGAGCATCTACGAATGTATCACCTGTGATATCTTCTTTTAACTCAAATCCGTCTTTTGCAGCTGTTTTTTTACACTCCTCAGCCTCTCCGTTTAGGGCTGAGTTGTCAACTCTTAAATCTCCGTCTATTAAAATACCGTCTGCCGGTATCTTATCTCCCGATTGTAAAAGTACAAAGTCTCCTACTACTACATCATCGACATCTATAACGGTTACAAGACCGTTTCTGTAGACCTTACATGTGTCCTTCTTTGTATTGTCCTTTAACTCACGATACTTGGTATCACTTGCAACACCTGTCTTTGCAGATACAAAGGCTACTATTATTACCGCAATAATAGTACCAAGCGGTTCATAAATTTCAGCATAGCCAAAGAAAAACATTACTATCATAAGTACTGCGATAGCAAGCAATATCCTGATCATAGGATCGTTAAATGTCTCCTTGAACTCCTGCCAAAAGGTGGTAGGTTCCGAATCAGGTATCACATTTGAGCCATATTCCTGCCTTGACTTTTCAACTTCTTTTTCAGTCAAACCGGTAAATTTCATATAATTTCCTCTTTCAAAATTTTGGGGAGACAGCTAATGCTCTCTCCCGTAATATTAATTACAAATGCTATTCTATAGCAAATATATGATAATTAAAAGTATAAAATTTTCTATATTATAAAAATTTATTAGATATATCTATTTGCTAATTCTCCAATCCCCGGATCTGTGGTTCCCTGTCCTACAGCCGAGAACTTCCATTCTCCGTTATGTCTGTATACCTCACCGAAGATCATTGCAGTCATTCCCGAATAATTTTCTGTAAGATTATACTTAAGAATCTCTTTATTGGTTGAAGCATCTACAAGTCTTATAAATGCATTTTTGATCATTCCGAACTCTTGGCGTCTCTGTACCGCCTGATAAATATTTACAACAATAACGATTCTGTCATAAACTGCAGGTATGTTTTCAAGATCGATAGTAATCTGCTCGTCGTCTCCGTCACCTGCACCTGTCAGGTTATCACCCATATGCATTACGGTGCCTGAAGAGTGGCGAAGGTTTCCGTAATAAACCACATCACCTTTATTTACTATCTTGCCTCCCTGTAAAAGAAAAGCTGATGCGTCACAGTCTATATTGCCTTCCTGGCTTTGACCGCTGCCAAAGAGTGATGATAAAAATCCTCCACCTCCCTTTGGAGCCTCATCCCATCCGAGTCCGACTACTATTCTCTTTAAACCTGCATTCTCCTTTGACAGGCTTACCTTTTGTCCTTTTTGTAAACTGATAGACATATATCCTCCTAATGTCTGCGTATAGGGCTTAAGCTACCGCTATACCGTAATGATTGCAAAGTGCGGCAAGTCCGCCACCGAATCCGCTTCCAATAGCATTGAACTTCCACTCGCCCGCATGCTTGTAAAGCTCACCTACAACTACCGCTGTTTCGATAGAGAAATCTTCACCAAGGTCATATCTGATGATTTCAGCACCGGTCACTTCATCTAAAATTCTGATATAAGCATTTGAAACCTGACCGAAGTTCTGTCTTCTTGAATCCGCATCATATATAGTAACTGTAAATGCAATCTTCTCTATATTTGCAGGTACCTTTGAAAGATCAATCTTAATCTGCTCATCATCACCGTCACCTTCTCCTGTAAGGTTATCACCCATATGAGTAACACTCTCTGACGGATGAGCCAAGTTGCCGTAGAAAATAAAATCTTTTTCTGTAGGGCATTTTCCACCTGCATCTACCATGAATGCCGCAGCATCCAAGTCAAAGTCCGCACCTGAATCAAATGCATTTACATCCCATCCAAGACCTACGATAACTTTCTTAAGTCCCGGATTTGTCTTTGTAAGATCTACTTTTTGTCCTTTAGATAAATTTATTGGCATAAAATCCTCCTTTATTATACACCGAATTTCTTATAAAATTCGTTTTTAATATTTTCAAGTTTAGCTTTATCTTCAACTCTTTGTCTTCTGGCATCGTCCTGAATTCTCTTTGTTTCTTCGATACCGTTTACAATAGTTCTCCAAGACTTCTCCAAAGTATCCACCTTTATAGAACTTCCTGAAGCCATCTGAGCTGTAAGCTTTGCCTGCTCAACAGTATTTGTGGCATTCTTTAATATCATTTCATTGGTCTTTTTATCAAGCTCAGATAATGCCTCAGCCTGTAATCTCTGACGTTTGAGCATAATAGCCTGTGCAAGACTCTGCTTGAAAATAGGCAATGTAATAATGAAAGCCGAATTTATCTTTCTTATAAGATTTATATTACTGAACTCCATAGTCTTTAACATAGGAATAGTCTGCATAGCCACATTCTCAGCCACTCTTAAGTCCTGTGTTCTTTGCTCAAGCATCATAAGTGCATTATTGAGAGTTGTAAGCTCAAATTGCATTGACTTATCACCTGTACGCTCCATCTCGGCAGTTCTCTCTGCTATAGCACCTTCCAGTTCCTTACATCCCTGCTCACCTGCCATGATATATTTTAAAAGATCATGATAATAATTTACATTTGATTCAAACATGGTATTGAGCTTTTTATTGGTCTCTTTGATCTCACCCTCATAGCCCTTAAGCTCCACATACACCTTGTCAATCTCACCACCCATGGTCTGATATTTTGTCATTATCTTATCCAGCTGTTTTTTTATACCGCCGAATAGCTTGTCAAAAAGACCCGGTTCCTGTTTGATCTCTTCAATATCGAATTTGCTCATGATATTGGTAAGGACACCCAACATCTTTGAAGTTTCTTCAATCTGAGCGATGTTCATACTGTTGAGTACCAAATCTGAAGATTTTGATATCTCTGTAGCAACCTCGCCACCAAATGTAACAATACTGTCAAGATTGTCAAGTTCTATCTTGCTTACAAGTGCATCAACCTCTGCCGAATCCGCCAATTCATTCTTGATTTTTGCAGACTCTACTGCAATATCAAATGTTTGAACGGTAGGTAATGCTTCATTCTCTGCAACATCACTTGTCACCGCTTCAGCTTCTACGGTTTTTGCTTTTGAAAAATCAAGTCCCATCTTTCCTCCTATGCCCCGTTTCAAAATGTCACAAAGGCTCAATATTAGTTTTCATTAACCAAAAAGTCTTGAAAAAAACGATTTTTTCTTTTCCTTCACAGACCTCAGTCTATTGAAATCCGGTATGGCTATATCATAAAGATAATTGCCGATTATATGCTCTTCCATTATCTGAGAGTTGTAGTATTTGCTTACATTATCATATCCTGTAGGTATAAAAAATACTATATCAAATCCTATCAGATTCAAAAAAGCAACAATTATGCTGTCTTCCAACGAAATAACTGTTTCCGTTGTATTTACTATTATAAGCTTTGGCGGACATTTTGTAAAATCAAAGCTTTGTATAAATCTTAAAATTTCCTTAGGTAAATCTAAAACAATTGTAATTATCTTGTATTCTGTACCGTTTTGTCCTGTTCCCGCTATAGTCTTCCTTCTTAAAAGCTCCGATAATTTATCAAGAATATACTCCTGAGTCTCAGCTCTTAAATAGTCGTATTTGTAGATTTGTGAATGCTTTATGCCCTCTCTGTCAAGTCTTCCGTTCTTAAAAAAAGACGGTACACCGGCTGCCACAGTGCAGTTTCTGTCATAAATATTTTCATTCTTATATATCAATGTCGTATCTGTCAGAAGATCTTTAATATTTTGAAAATATGTATTCGTATCCGAGTTTGCCACACCTGATATCTTGGCAAATATTACAGGGATATTTACAATATCATCGACTGTTGAAAAGTTCGGTCTAAACCTCGCCTCCTGCTTCCAGTAAATGTTAATCTCTTCATATGTAGTTGAAAGCTTTATAATATTTGCTTTAGAAAATTGCATATCTCTGTACATTCCGGTATCCGAATACATCATGGTATCCAAATCTCTTTCCGCATTATATGCCATTGTACCCATTGAAAGATTGTTTCCGTCCGTAGGATACTCATTTACTTTCAAAGTCTCTTCAAAATGTACCTCATATAATCTTTCCCCGGTAAGTTTATCTCCCTTTTTCTCCGGATTAAAGATAATTACATCTATCGGCAGCTTTGCCACCATATTTAAGAACAGACTCTCGGTATCGGTTTCCACATTTCCGAAATATATAAGTATTGGAGCAGGTGAATGAATATCGGTATTTCCAAGCAAATCCGGTATATATCTTTGGAACCAGCATAGAATATATATTCCCTTATTCATCATTTTATTGAGATCCATATTCATCAGTTTGCCGGTCTCTATCATGGTATCCACAAAGGCATCCCTTGCCACATCTATAAAAGTATTACTCTTTAGATTGATATTCTTCTTCAGATCCATGATAAGCTGATTTTCATTGGCATAATTGCCCCTTTTTATTTTTGAAATCTCGTCCACACTCGGATTTGTTATTTTATTGTTTATCACCTTTATGCTTCTGTTTGCTTTTTTCAAATCCTGATACAGCAAATACAGATTGTTTACATAGGTGTTTCTATTGTCACAACCGTTTATTCTTGCAAACATATTGTAGAAAAAGCTTGTATTCTCGCCTCTTCTTGTATTCTTTAAATCCTCAAAGAGATCCCCGCTAAGCCATGTATTTGTATTGGCTTTTGCATTTGCTTTATTGCTGTACAAAAGTCTTTTACTTTTGTCTTCCTCATGCTGCTTTAAAAGCCACTGCAGATCAAACCCTGCCGGGAAGCTCTCGCTTCCCATACCCAAATCTATTGAGTATTCGGACTTCGGATCTATTGTCATATACTTTGAATCACCACCCGGTTGAACCAGAATAATATCCGCTCCCGCATTAGAAAGTATTTTTAAAGTAGACAGCTCTGAAAAATTTACATTTCCCCAAAATATAATCTTAGGTACATCATCGTTTCCGAGTCTTTCCATAATATTATAAAAATTATAGTAGAGCCAGCACATTATCCTTATAAAATTATTCTTTAAGATATCTATATTTTTACCCTGACGCCTTAAAACTTCCAAGGTATCATAAATTCCGTCGGCTATGGATGCCCTCTGATAATCTTTTATTCTCGGCAACCATTTTTTCAAAGCTTCCGCCATAAATCCCGGACCATGAACATATTTATCTCCGATTATTTCATTAAAATATGCTATATTGTCCGCAGTGGGATTTTCTATATTTTTATCTATGATTGCCCCTTCTCTCTTGGCCAAATCATAGTATTTTCTGATAAATTCAAGTATTGTTTCATCATAGGAATTTATTCTGTAAAAATATACTCCCTTCGGTTTTCTTTCATTTTGCCTTTTAAAAAAGTCTTCAAGCCCTTTTATCTTCTGATGCAATAACATGCATTCATCCCCTTTCAAGTCAAAACTTTTCTTATCTTATAAAGCTCTTTGTAAAATTATATACTGCATCATACGGTACAGCCAGATTTATATTTTGCCCCTCACTGAAACCTGAAGTGCTTATGCCGATTACCTCTCCGTACATGTTTAGTACCGCTCCACCTGATGACCCCGGCGATGTAGGTGCGCTGAACTGTATCATATCCACATTATCTATATTTCTAAAGCCTGATATAATACCGTCGGAAACCGAATTAAAAAGACCCAGAGGGCTTCCTATTGCCACTACCTTTTGCCCTCTTACAAGACTTTCTTTTCCGCTATACAGCCTCAACGGATTTAACACTCTTGAAATTCTTATTATTGCCAAGTCCAGATGATTATGATATTTTATAACCTCATTTGTCTCATATATTCTCTCATCATCTTCTATTCTTACCTCAAAATAATATCCGCCTCTTATAACATGATTATTGGTAAGTATAAAACCGTCTCTTCCGATCATTATACCCGAGCCTGTACCAAGAAGCTTCTTACGGTTGTCAAATACGGCTATCATTACAATTGATGTTGACAGTCTTGCAAGCTCCACATAGCTTAACTCTCTATCCCTGCTCACATTTACCGCAGGTATCTGAGTGCTGCCGGAAGTACTTGCACCTGTATTCGGATGATTGTTAACCGGTGCGGCTGCAGGTGAAACACTAACCGACTTAGTTTTAGAGTCTCTGTCTTTTCTTCTGGTGGATGCCAGGCTTATGGTGACCGTTTTTCTCTCACCCCCCGTATTTACCGGTGCGGCATTCATTCCGTTCGCTCCGCTATCGGTAGGCTGTTGTACCTGATGATTTTCTGTAGGTTCATCCTGCTCATATATCATCTTGCCGTCATAAAAATCACCGAGCTTTTTTGTGTAAAAATATTCATCCGGTACGGAGATATCTTTTGCGTACTGCAGCAGGCATACATCCATACCGAGTAAATTAAGAAAAACAAAAAAATAGATTTCCGATTCCTTTTGTACATTCTCCGCTACGACCTTTATATTCTTATCTCCGTTTATTTTTATATCCGAAAAATTATCTTCAAGCCAATATAAGAGCTTTACCATTATATTTTTTTCTATTGTATCCGAAATATTCTTCTTGTACTTTTGCAGGAGTTTTTGCATTTCCTTTACCGCTTCTATAAGCTCATTTTCACTTATATTATTTTGTCTTACTAAAGCCGTATCAAAATGACCTGTGGATACAAAAGCCTCATAAGCCCTCTTTTGCTCCATACAATCACTCTTTATATCCAATGAGTCAATATATTTATAGTATATCCTTCCCTGCTTCATCTCAGATCTCAGATATTTTCTAAGTTCATTTATTTCCTTATTTGTATTTGTATTTGCACCTGTAAACTTTACCATGTAGGTGTTTCTTATTTCACCTGCTTTGTTACCCCTTACTCTTCCAAACTCTGTAATACTGTTTATATTTATAGGATTCAATCTATATTTCGGCATACTTGCTCCATTAAAATCTGTCTTTCTTTTATTATATATTATATGGTATAATTATATCAATATTAGCGAAAAATATAAGCCTATATTCAATATTTTTTGACAGGGGTTGGTCATGAAAGATTCCAGTATTTACTATAGCGTGGGTGCACTGCTTTATACCGATGCAAATAACACGGGTATTATAGACGATATAATGCTTGAAAGATTTAATATTCCATTTTCTTTAGCTTTTTCATTTGACATGGCAAGTAATGATGCCGAAGCGGATAAAGCTGAGAATATACTTATAAAGACCTTGGATAAACTGTTTGTTTCAAAAAAAGAGAGAGAGTTCTATATACCTAAACTGTTTATAAAAGTGCTTTCCACCTCACATATAGCCCACTTATATAAAAAATTCGGCAGCTTACTGGATATGATTACCGGCTTTATATTGCCCGACTTTTCCGTATCAAATGCCGATATATATATTTATGAAATGCAAAGAATAAATTCGGTACTTTCCACTCCTGTGTATATATTACCTGAACTTGATTGTGTATCACTTCTTGACCTTCGAAACAGATATAATTATCTGTATGCAATTAAGGAAAAACTTGCCGCATATGAGGACTATGTTTTGAATATTTTGGTTGCGGCAGGCAGTATACTCAATATGCTCTGCGTCAGGCACAGAGTTGATGAAAGCATATATCAAAGCGGTCCGGTTGCCGGACTGTTGTCCGACATTATTGCAACTCTTTCAAGTGATTATATAATATCGGCACCTGCCTATGAATACTATGCAGGTATCGGCTGGCAGGAAGGTCTGGGAAAGGAAATTGAGCTTGATAAATTAAACGGATTTGTAGGTAAAACGGTTGTGCATCCGAAACAGATACTTGTGGTAAACGATGCCTATAAAGTTCCAAGTATTGACTATGATGATGCTCTAAGTGTACTTGATGACAAGAAGATGTATCGTTCCTGTCCCAATGTTAACAATACCAGAATAAATGAACCGAAGATTCATTACAGTTGGGCAATGGAAGTTATCTTACTTGCGCAGTACTTCGGCGTTAAAAAATATTAAAAAATGTGTGAGTCTTTCCCACTCACACATTTTTTAAATGTCCTTCATTTTCTTTATTATTCCCATGCATTTATAATTATTTAAGCATGTATATTCTATTTCGCTTTCTCTTTCACCGGCAAGCTTTATGATATGCCTAAGTTCTTTATCATCCTTATATCTTTCATCTATAAGTATCTTCCAAGGAACTCTCCTAAGCAGTACTCTTGTAGTCTCACCTATGCCGGGCTTTATAAGATTTATATCCTTTATACCGTATTTATCCGCCTGCTTTTTTACTTCAATAATTCCTCTTGCTCCTCTGATACTCTCATCCTTTACATCTTTTTTAAAAAGCTTTTCTATATTTTCAATGAAGTGATAACTCAAATCATTTTCTTCATATTCTTTATAGTAGACCGCACCGTGAAAATCGTCTTTACCTATTATATCGTATCTAAGAAAAGTCCTGCTTACCAGTCCGCATACCGTAGCATTAAGTGCGGAGCTTGGAATAAAGATATCGTCATAAGTGCCTGCCAGTTCCGTCTCACCTGCAGGATCCGATACCACTGCCAGTTCCTCAGATACCCCTTCATAATTTTCACAGGCCGATTTTAATTCCTTAAGTATTGCACCCTTACCTATCCAGCCGTCCACAAAAAGAATATCTTTGGCCCCGTAACGTGAAAGTATATACTTCATAGCATTATCATCAATTCCCCTGTCTCTTATTATAGAAACGGAATAATGTGCCACATCGGTTTCATACTTCCACTTTATATATCTTTTAAGCAGCACTCCTATCGGAGTACCTGCTCTTGCCAGAGAGACCAAAACCACATTTTTCCCTCTTTTTTCTATCACTTTATCTGCCAAAGATGCAAGAGAATCCGCCATTTTCTGTCCGAAAACCTTGAATGAATCAAAATATATTTTCATATATTCCTCTGTGGGTATATACTCTATCGGCAGCATTTCACTGTAATGCATTCCTGATTGTATAAGCTTTTCCCTTTCCACACTTGGCAGAGGCTCTACCAGTCCCGTAACATCCTTTAAGAGAAAAATGACATCGCTTTCTTTGTAACTACTCTTCATTATCCCACCTGATCAAATATATATTTTTATTTCCTGAAAGTCTGATTGCCTCCAGGATATCGGCTTCTCCTTCAATTTCTTTTCCGTCCGTAACAAGGAAGAATATATCAGACTCCTTCAAATCATATATATAGGTCTGTCTGTTTTTATCATATATACTTCTTACCTCATATCTGGTATGAAGGGGATAATCCTCTAACTTTGATACCTCAATAGGACTTCTTGTAGATGAGTGCACATATACATCCGCATCTGAAACGGTATCTATATACTCTGCCAGTTTTATCGGGACATAGATAAATTCTTCAGTTCCAAGTACTGTTACAGTCTTTTTATCCTTCAACAGAGTCTTTAGATTAATTCTTTCTTCCAAGAACTCTCCAAGCCTGTCTGTCTCCGCATCCAGATCCTTTATATTTAAAAGCCTTCTTGTTCTGATATCCGTCTTAAAATTAATTGTTTTTACATCATCGCTTCTTAATGTAGTGTTGATTCTGTACACATCGCCATTGGTCAAAGTATCAACCACATCGTCTTCAAAACCTTCTTTATCTATATCTCTTATATAGACTATATCCACATTCTTTTCTTTAAAGAATTTTCTTCTTTCTTCTGACAATGTATTTGTAAGAGGTGCTATGGCATATTTTTTTCCACCTTTAAATATGCTCTCAATCTCCTCTATGCAATGCCATATAGTATTTCCTGTGGTGATCTCATCTTCAACAAATACTATTCTGTCTACTTGATTATATATCTTTTCCATATCTTCAAGTACCAGTCTTTGCTCCATAGCATGACTGTGTGCCTCTGTAAAATGTATATACTCATTTTGTGCACATATATTTTCTCTGGTTGTCTGCAGGAAAAAAGCTCCCGCGCTGCTTGCAAGAGTAGCTCCTATCGCTATTGCAGTCTCCGCAAATCCTATTACAAGTGAATTCTTTAAAATTTCACTTGATAAATTCGCAAGAGTGTCATACTCATTTTTCACATCCCCAATCAATGCAATCTTATGCTTTCCCTGATTTGCATTAACTATCAAATAGCCTCTCTTATTATTATTAAGACGTTTTGCAGGGCTTATCTTATCCATACTACCACCTTTTGACATAAATATAGGGGTGACTTTCGCCACCCCTATATTCTAAATTATTTTTACTTAAATTTCATCCTCTGTATTATAAATTTGGTATACCTGATATTCTTTTATAAATTCAAATCCAAGTCTTGAGGCCAACTCCACAGAGTGCTGATTTCTAACATCTATATAAGGATTTATTTTTTTATCTTCCAGATAAAGTGATACATTTGATGCTGCCGTGAGCGCAAGGTTTCTTCTCCTGTAGTCAGGATTTGTAGCAAAAACAAGCTCCATAAATTCGTCGCCGTATGCTCTACCCGCACAACCGCTTAATGCGACTCCGTCTTTATATACCATATACCCCGTCACATCTTTGGCAAATTCATCTCTGTTATCAAAACATGCGGCGAAATCTTCGCTCCACATATCCTTTAACAAGGCATCATAATCATCCGGTCTGACATTATCAATATTCAAACCTTCCTCAAGCGCCCCGTTTAACTCTTCCAACAGTGCTCTGTTCTCAACACCTTTAAAAGCTAAAAGATATCTTGAGAAATTTCTATATCTGCAATCTATATTTTCTACAAGCCAGTCTATCCATAACTCTGAAGTTGGAATTATATAGGCTCCTTCTCCATATCTTGCAATAGTTCCCCACAAAGAAACAGCTCTGTCCTTCTTTGGAGTAACTCCTACTATATACATATAGTGATATACCTTTATAACACAGTATGAAGCTGTGCCTGTGGCCGGTATCCATACTTTTCCGCATTTGCCGGCAAGTGCAAGCCTGACCAATATATCATCTGTTGCCAATTCAGACAGACCTTCCCTCTCATTTAAACCAAGTTCAATCATAACCCTTCCTCGCCTACTCTTTCTTTTTATCTTTCATAAGCATAGTTTAACACAAAGAATTGGTTAATACTACAATAACATTAGTAAAAATATGAATCTCTTTCTTAAATTTAGACGAAAAAAGCTACCCAAAGCCTTTTACAATGGGTAGCCGGTTCTTATTATACAAACATTATCCTATAACATTAGCCATACGAATTACAGGTCTGTAGTTATAGTTTGAAATAATTATTCCTGTTCTTGAAGATGAAGCATGTACCACCTTACCGTCTCCGATATACATAGCAACATGGCTTACAGATCTGCCTGAACCGTAGAAAAGAAGGTCGCCCGGCTGAAGCTGGTCTGCACTTGCAACTGTAGTACCTCTGGTTGACTGCTCTGAAGATGTTCTTGGAAGTGAAACACCTGCAGCATTTGCAAGAATATATTTTACAAATCCTGAGCAATCTGCGCCTATATAAGGATTTGTTCCTCCGTAGATATATCTGCCGCCTACGAAAGTCTTTGCAAAGTTTGCAATCTCTTCTCTCTTATTTGAAGCTATAGCCTGAACTATGCTCTTTGTTGCTGAAGCGGCAGCCTCTTCCGCTGAATCCATCTCATCTATAGAAGTGTCTCCATCCTTTATAGAAATATATCCTTCTACATCATTATATGAAACTTTTGCGTATCCGCCACCCATATCTTCAAGTATCTGGAATACGTCACCCTTGTTTGCCTTACCGATTGTATCGTTTGATGTCATGCTCTTATATATATCAAGTGTATTTGCCTGTACTGTAACTATATATGTACCGCTTTTAAGAGCCGGTCCTCTCAACACTTCCTCATGAAAGTTTGCAACTTTTCTAATTGATGTTGTTGCAAAGGATGTAACAGGTGAAATTGTGCTGATAGTCAATGCTGATAATATTCCAATTATAATTCTTTTTGTGTTCTTCATTTTCGGCTCCTTAAATCTATTCTATGCTAAACCCGGTCCGTCCGGAATTTAAATCTTTAATAATTACAAACGATTTATGTTTGTTAAGTAAATGTTACGAAACTTAGTATAAACTCACTAAGAGAATATGTCAAGCTTTTTATTCAAGCTTTAATATCTTTTTCCTATACCTTTTTATAATGGCAAAAAGGTTATAAATACCATGTAAACATCGTATTTATAACCTTTATTTGTTAATCTCTTACAAGTTTTATCCTATAAAAGTCCATTTTGAAGTTTTTAAAATCTATCAAAGTTGTTAAGAAGTCATTATTCGTTTGAAATAAATATTTATATTTTTTGTTTTTATCAACTATAACAAAGATATTTCAGATTTTGGCAACCGAATTTTATATTTCGATTTTATTTCAAAGCTTAATTTTTGTAACACTTTTGTAATAACTTAAAATTTGTAATTCCCTTTTCCGAAAACCCCCTTTATTAAAGCCACCAAAAGCAGTACTCCTATCACAGGAAGTAATACAGGTGCCAAAAATGAAAATACCGCAGCAACCACAGCTACAATCACTACTAAAACCGCTATCGCAATAATTATAGGTATTATCAGGCTGTTACCTGAAAAATTATACATTTTAAAACTGTTATCTTTTCTGTCACTATAGTTTTCATTCTCTTCATAGTTTCCGGTTTTTGATGCTGTATTTTCATATGTCTCATTGTCAATGCCTACAAATACATCGTCATATCCGGCTGCAACCTTTATAGAATTGGCAATAAGCCTCGGTTCTCCCAGTTCTTCCATGATTTCATCTATGCTTCTTCCCTTTGAAAGCTCATCATCAATATATGACGAATAAAATCTTATATTTTCCGCTATAAGAGATTGTGAACCTGTGGAAGCCAGAGCTTTCATCAGTCCGTCCAAAAATTCCTCTTTTGTCATATCTTACTCCATATCAAATATATCTTTTCAGTTCTTCTCTTCTTTTCTTGTAATCAGGTATCTGCTTTTCCACCTCACTCCAAAAAGCTTTGGAATGATTCATATGTTTTAGATGTGCAAGTTCATGTACGAATACATAATCAATTAATGACTCAGGTAAGAAGAATAACTTAAAGTTAAAA
Source organism: Lachnoanaerobaculum sp. MSX33 (assembly GCF_000512995.1). Classification (NCBI taxonomy): domain Bacteria; kingdom Bacillati; phylum Bacillota; class Clostridia; order Lachnospirales; family Lachnospiraceae; genus Lachnoanaerobaculum; species Lachnoanaerobaculum sp. MSX33. The sequence continues at coordinate 20,225 of NZ_AZXX01000009.1, forward strand.
TTAAGATTCTTCTTTGAAGAACAGCTACCCCATATGGTTTTGACATTTTTTATTCTCACCATATTAAAGTGAACATCCATCTGTTCGGCAAAATTATTCAACTTCTCTTTAAATATTTTATTTCCGTCAGAATGCATCCAAAGCCTTACCATATCCTCATATTTATCTGTCGGCAAAATGATATGATAATTTTCATCAAATTTCATGTATAAAAATTCCGCTTCTGAGCTTAGGCTCAAACCATGTGGATTTCGGAGGCATAAGCTTATTTTCATCAGCTACAGCAAATAACTCCTCCATTGATGTAGGATACATCAAAAATGCAACCTTGCCTCTGTCATTGTCTATCTCTGACTTTAAATATCCTACCCCTCTTATTCCACCTGCAAATTTTATTCTTTCGTCCGTTCTCGGGTCTTTTATTCCGAATATGGGTTCAAGTACCAAATCCTGCAATATTGACACGTCAAGACTCTTTATAACGTCACCCGATACCGAATCAAGTACTTTCTTCTTTGCACTTAAAATATAGAATTTATCCTTAACAAGCATTCCGAACTCGCCTCTGTCACCTATCTCTTCAAGTACAGGACTCTCTGTTACATCAAAATTTTCAGCTATAAGGCTCATAACTTCTTCCACGCTTTTTTTGTTAAGATCAAGCACTATTCTGTTATAAGGCAAAATATGCAACTGCCTTTCATCAAATATTACGGACAGGAAATAATTGTACTCCGCATTCGGATTGTTTTCATTTTGCCTTCTCTTTAAAGCCACCTTTACGGCGGAAGCGGCTCTGTGATGTCCGTCAGCTATATACAGAGACTCTATATTTTCAAAGCATTCTCTTATCTGCTCATTATAGGCTTTATCCACCTTCCATACTCTATGGCCTATTCCGTCATCCGATACAAAATCATATATAGGGGCATCCGATATATTCTCTGAGATTATCTTTTTTAAATCGTCATTTTTCTTATATGCCAAAAATATCGGTCCTGTCTGCGCATTTACAGTGTCCACATGTTTTATCCTGTCAATTTCTTTTTCTTCTCTGGTATTTTCGTGTTTTTTTATAATATCATTCAGATAATCATCCACACTTGCAAGCCCCACTATGCCTATTTGGCTTCTTCCATTCATAGTAAGCTCATACAGATAATAGCTTTCTACATCATCTTTTTTATATATACCCTTATCTTTAAATTCGGCATATAAATCCCTTGCCTTTATATAAGCTTCTCTTGAATACATATCAAAGTTTTCATCAAACGCAGTCTCAGGTCTGTCGATATTTAAAAAGGCATAGGGCTTACCTTCCACCGCTTCTTTTGCCTCTTTTCTGTCATATACATCATATGGCAGGGATGCCACCTGCTCTACCAATTCCCTGTCCGGTCTTACACATTTGAAAGATTTTACTATCGCCATCTTACCCTCCATTTTATTTGATTCTATAATTCTATCATAAATACCATATTTCATATAGCTTTTATTAAATACTTAAGGATATAAAAACAGGCAAAGCCATAAGACCTCGCCTGTTTTCTTCTATAAGAAGAGCCGATGTATTTACTTTATAATCCTCACCTTGGATTTTATTATCGGGTTTCTCATAGCATGTATGAGCATAAGAACCACCAAAACCAATTCTCTCTGATATAAATATTCAAATGATTTTTATTAGTTTTTTTATTCACATATAAAATTGGATGCTATCCTTATTTTTTGACAACCTTATGTCTTCAATAAAATTAATATCTATTAGACCTTTTCGGTTAATTCTTTCAACTTATTTTCTATTACTTGTTTTTCCGCCAAAAATTGCGCCAGACCTATTTCATATGCAATAATTTGTGTATATGACATTTTATCCCTCCATTCTTTATGGTTTGACATTAACTGATTAATATCATTTTCTAATAAAGATAATCGGCTTCTAAGCCAATTGGCTATTATAGTTTTTTCCTCCTCTCCACCGAAATACATTCTAACAAGAAACTCCGATTCTCTTTTTTCTGGATCAATAGGAGATTTCAAATAACAGTGAAATTCTTCAATACCTTTTTTTGTAATGTTGTAAATATTTTTATTGGGTTTTCCTTCTTGAATCACTACATTTTTCTCCACTAACAGTTCTTTCTCCAACCTCCTCAAAGTTGGATAAATCATTCCATAACTGGTTTTATAAAAATACCTAAATACTGTTTCAAATACTTCATTTATCTCATATCCACTTCGACTCTTCTCAATGAGCAAACCTAGTATAATATCTTTACCTGTCATATTCATTTTTTAAAAACTATAAACTTCCCTTCTAAAATTTTATCGTCGAAACCATTATATACTTTCGATGAGAAAAAGTAAAAAGGTGGTATGCTTCTCTCTATTTTGGAAACAATAATTGCTTCTTGATCCGGAAATAAAGGTTTATTAAATCTTACTTCTTCAACTTTACTTAGTAAATACTTATCCCCATCCAATCTAATCTCATTTCCTATGCATAACATTAATAGGATTGCTGACTGAGCCATCGCTTCTATGAGTAAAACGCCAGGAACAATAGGCTCTTGGGGAAAATGCCCTAAAAAAATAGGGTTATCACTCTTAAAAGTGTTATATTATCTCCTTATAATTTTTTTATGTTATTTAAGGGTTTCCTATAATCCCATTACTTTTATTTAAATTCGTTTCTTACATATCCTAATGTTGAGAAACAGCTCTCATTTTATCCATTATCTTTCATAGATATTTTCCTCAAAAACAAAAATATAATTATTGCTATTATACTATAAAAAAGATTCCCGGTAAAAAGCATTTTCCAGTCAATATTAAAAGGTATCAAGAAAACCGGAGCTATTCCGACCCCAATATACGAAATTAAACTTAAAACAGAAAAACCTATGCTTCGTTCTTCCTCGGTATTAAAGTTCCCAACCTCTACATAAAATATTTTAAATAAGCTACCATAGCCTATCCCATATATCCATGCAAAAAAATATACTATAAAAGCTTCCTCAAATAATACAAGTGAAAGTTGTCCCAATGAAATAAAAAGCAATGTAAATAACACTGTGTAAAAACTATACCTAATTTCCCTAACAAACTGCATCAAAATATATCCTGCCCAAAAAAACAAATAGTATATTCCAATAGACCGGTTCAACGTCTCAAAATACACAGGTAAATAAGCAACTATTGATCCATATGATATCGACGAAAATAAAAGGATAACAAATGAAATTTGAAACATTGTATTTAACACGACTTTTTTTAGATTGTAAATTGCTTTATAATTTGTTGCACTCTCATCATTGTTCTGTTCCCTCTTTAACGATAATGCCACTATAGTCATTATGCTTGCAAATATAACCCAGCAAAAAAAAAGGAAATATGGATTCTTATAATATATATTTTCACCAATGATGGGAGAAAATATCGAAGCTATAGCTACTATAGAATTATATATACCTAAATTAAAAGTTCTCTTATCTTTATTTTCACTAAGTAACACCAAAATCGCAGGAGGAACAAAACCAATAGATAATCCAAATAAAAGCGATCCCACAAACATCCATTCCATACTATTGCTTTCGATTACTAAAATAAGGCAACTAACAGTAAAAAGTATACATCCTAATACAATTTCTGTTTTTGCCTTCAATAAATTCCAAATCGAAAACAATCGTGTGACTAATAATGAGCTGATGAATGTAATCATTACAATATTGATGTCTTTTGTCGATTCATTAATATTAAACACAATCAATGGCAGTAATGTAGTGAGCATAGAAAACACAAAATTCATGAAAAAAGAAACACTAAACAACTTTTTTTCATTCATAGGTTTCCTCCTAATGTAAGATTGTACAAATTAGAAACATCTATTTCTTCCAATTCTTTCTTATTTATAACTCTTCTTGTTATTAACACAACTCTACCTCCTTAGTCAATTTATAGCACGATTTTATATTATTGTAAATAATATATTTAAAAATAATATTCATTTCATTAATATATCTACTTCAAGTCATACTTCTGTATTACTCAACATATTGAGCAAGCACAGTAAGTGCATATGCAATTACGAAAAAATGGACGAAGCCAACCACAAACAATACACTCGAAGTCAAACTTGCCTGTGTACAATAGCTATATCTTCTATCCCCATATTCTTTTATTCTCAATTGGATTTATATTGAAAAGGCAAATTGCAAATAGTATAATATCTGCAAAACAGTGTTATAAAAGAAAGGTGGTAATATGGAATATAGCGAGATTAAATTAAATATTTCAAATGACAGGATTAGGGAATATAAGCTTTTTGAAGGAATAAAGATATATTCAGATACATTTATATCTGATGATAAAAAAACACTCATCAATAAAAGAATTTATATTACAAAAAATAAAAATTATGTTTACTATGAAAGAACTGATGTAAATTGGAATTATTGGAATAGTAAAGATAAGTATGACTTAAGTTTTGATACAGACAGTATAAAACATAATATTGTATTTGAAGTATCAAAAGACTTGACTTTATTTTCACGGTATCTTGGAGAAGAAATTATTAAAAAGATTATGAAAAAAGAGGAAAATGGAGAGATTATTGAAAAATTGGATATATAAATAGATTCTAAGCTTCAAATTTTAATATTTTATTGCACACAAAAAGGGGATAAGATCTTCACATAAAGAGCTTATCCCCTTTGATGCCTAAAGGCACATATTACTCTATAATTTCTTCTATCTAGCCCGGCAGAATAAAATGAGACTCTCAGCCGCCGTGACCGTCAGTATAGACATCAGGATACTGTTCATAGTAGTCTTACCTATAGCGACAGCAGTAAGTCCGGCATTTTCTATTTTGTTTTCATTTCTTCCTGAATGACTTCCAAGGTATGCAATTGCCTTTTTATACTCAGAATCAAAAAAACTTACAGTAAAATATTCCCAAGGCTTCCCCATGAAACCGGGCAGGAATTAAACTTTTCCTTGTTGCCTACTGTTATTACCGCCCATTCGCTATCAAAAATATCAAAAGGAGCATATTCCTTTTTTCTAAATTCCATATATAACTCCCTTTTTGGGTAAAATACTACTTTATAATCCTCACCTTTAAAATACCTTCAATAGCATTTAACTCATTTATAAGGCTTTCGCTTGCCTTGTTTTCTACATCTATAAGTGTATATGCCTTTGATCCCTTTGATTTATTTGTAAGATCAGAAATATTATATCCGTTCTTTGCAAATGCTGAAGTAATCTGACCTATCATATTCGGGATATTTTTATGAAGGAGAGCGACTCTTCCCTCTACCTGACATACTCCCATATCACAGCTTGGAAAGTTAACGGAATTCTTTATATTACCGTTCTCGAGGTAGTCTACAAGTTCATTTGCAGCCATAACCGCACAATTGTCCTCGCTCTCCTGTGTTGAAGCACCCAGATGAGGTATAACTATCGCCTTTTCCATCTTTGCAGACTTTGTGTTCGGGAAGTCTGTAACATATCTTGCAACCTTACCGCTCTCAAGCGCTTTTTCCATCTCATCATCATCTACAAGCAGGTCTCTTGCAAAGTTTAAAATCACAACTCCGTCCTTCATCTGAGGAATTGAATTTTTTCCGATCATGCCCTTGTTATCATCTGTGAGCGGAACATGCAATGTAATATAATCACATTCTCTGAATATTTCATTTATATCTGTGATATGCTTTATCTTTCTTGAAAGTCTCCATGCGGCATTTACGGAAATAAACGGGTCGTATCCCAAAACTTCAAGCCCCAGTGAAGCTGCGGCATTTGCAACTTCGGCACCTATAGCACCGAGTCCTATTACTCCGAGTTTCTTTCCTTTTATCTCACCGCCTGCAAAGTTTTTCTTTCCCTTTTCAACATCCTTTGCAATAGTATCAGAATCTTTGATGCTTCTTGTCCACTCGATACCTCCGACAACATCTCTTGCAGCCAAAAGCATACCGCAGATTACAAGTTCCTTTACACCGTTTGCATTTGCTCCCGGTGTATTAAATACCACTATTCCGGCATCTGCACATCGCTCAAGCGGTATATTGTTTACACCTGCACCTGCTCTGGCAATGGCAAGGAGATTTTCAGAGAACTCCATATCTCCCATTGCGGCAGATCTTACCATAATAGCATCCGCTTCTTCAATATTGTCTGTAAGCTTATAATTTTCGTCAAATATATCCGTTCCGACATTTGCGATAGCATTTAAGCAATGTATTTTTCTCATGATAACTCCTTATGCATTCTCTTTCTCAAAATTTCTCATAAACTCAACCAGTTTTTCTACGCCTTCCTTCGGCATGGCGTTGTAGATGCTGGCTCTCATTCCGCCGACACTTCTGTGACCTTTTAAGTTTACAAATCCGTTTGCTTCGGCCTCTTTGATAAACTTCGCATCAAGTTCTTTGTCTCCTGTAATAAAAGGTACATTCATAAGTGAACGGTCCTCTTTTCTTACAGTTCCTTTAAAGAGCTTTGATGAATCAAGGAAATCATATAATATCTTTGCTTTCTCTTCATTTCTTTCCTTCATTGCGGCAAGTCCGCCAAGAGATTTAATCCATTTAAATACCTTGCCGCAAATATAAATATTGTATGTCGGTGGTGTATTGTAAAGTGACTTGTTATCCGCATGAATCTTATATCTGAGCATTGAAGGTGTGCCTTCAAGTACATCATCCGTTACAAGGTCATCTCTTATAATTGCAATAACCACTCCTGCAGGTCCGATATTCTTTTGTACTCCTCCCCAAACCAAAGCGTATTTGCTGATATCCATAGGCTCTGATAAAAAGCATGATGATACATCTGCAACCAAATCCTTGCCTTTGGTGTTCGGCAATGTTTTAAACTTTGTTCCGTAGATTGTATTGTTCTCGCAAATATATACATAATCCGCATCTTCTCTTATAGGTAAATCCGAGCAATCCGGAATGTATGAGTAAGTCTCATCCTCGCTTGATGCCACAGCAACAACATCTCCGTACATCTTTGCTTCCTGGAAGGCTTTTTTTGCCCACTGTCCTGTGATTATGTAATCCGCTTTTTTATTCTTCATAAGGTTCATAGGAACCATTGCAAACTGTGTATGTCCGCCACCCTGTAAGAAAAGCACTTTATAATTATCAGGGATATTTAAAAGGTCTCTTATATCCTTCTCGGCTTCCTCTATTATCTCTTCATATACCTTGGAACGATGGCTCATTTCCATAACGGACATTCCGCTACCGTTGTAATCAAGCATTTCTGCAGCTGCATCTCTTAAAACCTCTTCAGGAAGTACTGCGGGACCCGCACTAAAATTATATACTCTACCCATGATAATCTCCTTATAATACAATATTTTCAATCTGCTTTTCGCAAAATACCGTCTTGTTTACTTAATCGGATTTAATTTCAAATCCTTCTCATCAAACGCATCCGATATAGCCGCTCCCGGCGATACCATCGGAAATACCTTCTCATCAGAATCAATTTCACACTCAATAACAAAAGTCGTATTCGATTTTAATGCCTCTTCAAAAACAGCATCAAACTCCTCTTTTGTAGTAACTCTTTTGGCCTTTGCACCCATAGCCTCTGCAAGCTTTACAAAGTCCACTTTGTCTCTTAATACAGTCTGTGAATATCTCTTTCCATAGAACAGATTCTGCCACTGTCTAACCATTCCAAGTACATGGTTATTTATAATAACCTGAATAAGCGGAATATCATATCTTGTGGCTGTAGCTATTTCATTCATATTCATTCTGAAGCATCCGTCACCGGCTATATTTATTACAGTCTTATCAGGCTCTGCCATCTTTGCACCGATAGCCGCACCAAGTCCGTATCCCATAGTTCCAAGTCCGCCTGATGTAAGTAATGTTCTCGGATTTTTAAACTTATAAAACTGTGCCGCCCACATCTGATGCTGTCCTACTTCAGTACTGATTATTGTATCATCGGCAGTCTTTGCATCTATAGTCTCTATTATGTACTCACCTGTAAGCCCGGTCTTGTTCGTCCTTACAGGATACATATCATTTAATCTTTCAATATGTGCCACCCATTCATCATGGTGCATAGGATCAAGTCTTGAATTAAGCTTTCTTAAAATCAATCTTGCATCACCGATGAGACTGTAATGCGCCTTGATATTTTTGCTTATCTCGGCAGCATCCACATCTATATGCAAAATCTTTGCATTTTTAGCAAATTTCTTGGCATTACCTATTACTCGGTCTGAGAATCTCGCACCGATTACAATAAGCAGGTCGCACTCGGTTATTCCGAGATTACTTGTTTTTGTTCCGTGCATTCCCACCATTCCAGTATATTTCGGGTCTGAGCCGTCAAACGCTCCCTTACCCATAAGTGTATCGGCTACAGGTGCATCTATCTTTGAAACGAAGGTTCTAAGTTCTTCACTTGCTCCTGAAAGGATTGCTCCGCCGCCCACCAAAACATATGGCTTTTTTGAAGCTCTTATAAGTGAAACGGCATTTAATATTTCTTCTTCGCTTACATTTGTAGTCGGCATTACCTTTTCAGGCTTTTGATATTCGTATTCAAAGCTGTCTCCGGTAACATCCTTTGTAATATCTATAAGTACAGGTCCGGGTCTGCCGCTTACAGCTATTTTAAAGGCTCTTCTTATAGTCTCCGCAAGCTTGTTTCCGTCTCTTACAATAAAGCTGTACTTGGTTACAGGCATTACAATACCTGATATATCCACCTCCTGGAAAGAGTCCTTTCCAAGAAGATTATTGCCTACATTACAGGTAATGGCAACTACAGGTATTGAATCCATATATGCACTTGCAATACCTGTTACCAGATTTGTAGCTCCCGGTCCGCTTGTTGCCAGACAAACACCTACTTTACCGCTTGCTCTTGCATATCCGTCCGCGGCATGTGAAGCTCCCTGCTCGTGACTGGTAAGTATATGTCTTATTCTGTCCTGATTTTTATATAATTCGTCATATAGATTAAGTATTGCGCCGCCCGGATATCCGAATACGGTATCAACACCCTGCTCTAAAAGACATTCAACTATTATTTGTGATCCGCTTAATTTTGCCATCTATCCTCCTATAACTCATCCACTGTTAAAACCGCACCCCTTGGAGCACCTGAAACAAGCTTTCTGTATCTTGCAAGATAACCTGTTACCTCATTAATTCTGGGCTTCCAGTTTTCTCTTCTCTTTGCAAACTCTTCTTCACTTACTCTGGCATTTATTGTATTTGCATTGATATCAATATCAATAATATCACCGTCTTGTAAAAGTCCTATCGGTCCGCCAACAGCCGCCTCAGGTGAAGCATGTCCGATTGATGCACCTCTGGATGCACCTGAGAATCTGCCGTCAGTGATAAGCGCTACGGTAGTATCAAGTCCCATTCCTGCAATTGCCGATGTGGGATTTAACATCTCTCTCATACCCGGACCTCCCTTCGGTCCCTCGTATCTGATAACAACAACATCTCCCGGTACTATCTTTCCACCCTTTATTGCTGTAATTGCATCTTCCTCACAGTCAAATACTCTTGCAGGTCCTGAGTGCTTAAGCATTTCAGGAAGTACCGCACTTCTTTTTACCACACATGAATCAGGTGCTATATTACCTTTAAGTACTGCAATTCCTCCAACCTTTGAGTATGGATTCTCGGCAGGTCTTATAACATCCGTATCCAGATTTAGCGCATTCTTTATATTCTCACCGACTGTCTTACCTGTGACCGTCATACAGTCAAGGTTTAAAAGTCCAAGCTTTGATATCTCCTTCATAACCGCATAGATACCGCCGGCCTCATTTAACTCTTCTATATAAGTGTGTCCTGCAGGTGCAAGATGGCAAAGGTTCGGTGTCTTTGCACTTATCTCATTTGCAATATCCACATTCAGCTCAACTCCCGCCTCATAAGCAATTGCAGGAAGGTGAAGCATGGAGTTTGTGGAACATCCGAGTGCCATATCCATTGTAAGCGCATTTATAAATGCTTCTTTTGTCATAATATCTCTTGGGCGGATATCTCTCTTTAACATTTCCATTACGGCATATCCCGCTCTTTTTGCAAGACGGATTCTCTCCGAATATACCGCAGGTATTGTACCGTTTCCTCTAAGTCCCATTCCCAGAACCTCTGTAAGGCAGTTCATTGAATTTGCCGTGTACATACCTGAACATGAACCGCATGTGGGACAGGTCTTATTCTCAAATTCCATTACATCGTCTTCACTTATTTTACCTGCCGCATATGCTCCAACCGCTTCAAACATACTTGAAAGTGATGTGTTCTTTCCCTTAACTCTTCCTGAAAGCATAGGACCGCCTGATACAAATACTGTCGGTATATTGAGTCTGGCCGCAGCCATCAGCATTCCCGGTACTGTTTTGTCACAGTTCGGAATCATTACAAGTGCATCAAACTGATGTGCCATAGCTACAGTCTCTGTAGAGTCGGCTATCAAATCTCTTGAACAAAGTGAGTACTTCATTCCTATATGTCCCATTGCTATACCGTCACATACCGCAATAGCAGGGAATACAACAGGTGTACCTCCCGCTTCCGCTACGCCGAGCTTTACGGCATCCGATATTTTATCTAAGTTTATATGTCCCGGTACTATCTCATTAAATGAACTTACAATACCTATTATAGGTTTTCTCATTTCCTCAGGAGTCATACCTACAGCATTTAAAAGCGATCTGCTCGGTGCCTGCTGCATACCCGACTTCATATTATTTGAGCGTAAATTTTCCATATTTCCTCTTTCTATCACAATCTGCTTTTGTGAAATCATTTTATATATTCAACTATCTTGTCACCCATCTGAGAGGTGCTAAGCTTATCCATTCCTTCAGTATAAATATCTACGGTTCTGAATCCGTCCTTTAAAACTTTCTCCACCGCATTTTCGATATCACCCGCTTCTTTATCAAGACCAAGTGAATACCTTAAAAGCATTGCTGCCGAAAGTATGGTAGCTATAGGATTTGCAATATTCTTTCCGGCAATATCAGGTGCCGAACCGTGACTCGGTTCATAAAGTCCAAGCTTACTCTCATTTAAGCTTGCGCTTGGAAGCATTCCTATAGAGCCTGTGATCATACTTGCTTCATCCGATAAAATATCGCCAAACATATTTTCTGTAAGCACTACATCAAACTGCCCCGGATTCATTACAAGCTGCATAGCCGCATTATCTACAAGCATATGCTCCAAGGTAATATCAGGATAGTCCTTAGCCACCTCTTCTACCACATTTCTCCAAAGCCTTGAGCTGTCAAGTACATTTGCCTTGTCTACGCTGATTACTTTCTTTCTTCTTTTTGAAGCGATATCAAATGCAACCTTAGCCACTCTTCTTATCTCATTTTCATTGTAAACAAGAGTATCCACCGCAGTTCTTACACCATCCGTCTCTTTGGTATATCTCTCTCCGAAATATAGTCCTCCTGTAAGCTCTCTGACTATTACCATATCAAAACCCGCTTTGCTTATCTCTGTCTTTAAAGGACAGGCATCTGCAAGTTCCTTATATAAAAGTGCAGGTCTTAAGTTTGCAAAAAGTCCAAGCTCTTTTCTTATTTTTAAAAGTCCGGCCTCAGGTCTTAGATCAGGTGCAACATCATACCATTTTGAATTTCCCACATTGCCGCCTACTGCTCCCAAAAGTACCGCATCACCGCTCTTTGCAATCTCTATTGCCTCGTCTGTCAAAGGCACTCCGTATTTATCTATGGAACATCCTCCCATATCTATATCTGTATATATAAATTCATGATTATATTTTTGTGAGACAGCCTCCAAAACCTTTTTTGCTTCTCTTACTATCTCAGGTCCGATACCGTCACCGTTTATCAATGTTATATTTGCTTTCATATTCCATCTTTCCTTATTTTAAAAGATTTTCTTATCATAATACTTTAAAATAAAACTTTTTTCAACTTTACTGTCAACTATTCTTTATTTTATGCATATATATTTTCTATACTTGCCATAACATTTAGTTAAGGGAAATCAAAAAGAGCAGAGATTTTTATCTCTGCCCCACTTTTTAAAACTCTTCATCATCATCGTCATCCGCTATAGCACCGAATACAGCCCCCATCGTACCGGCCGATACCGCAACCGCCACTACTATAACAAGTCCTACAATACCTGCAAAAATCGGCATAATGTCCATAAGCACCTCCCAAAGCATAACCGCTTATTCTAAAAATAACACCCCTCAGGTGTTACGTAACAATTCCATATAACTGGGCCAGCTGGATTTGAACCAGCGAATGCAGGAGTCAAAGTCCTGTGCCTTACCGCTTGGCGATGACCCATTAAAGGGTGGGTAATGGGATTCGAACCCACGGCCTCCAGAGCCACAATCTGGCGCGCTAACCAACTGCGCTATACCCACCATAATATATCATATATTATGATAAAAAGCAGGTGATGGGAATCGAACCCACGTATTCAGCTTGGAAGGCTGATGTTCTACCATTGAACCACACCTGCATATCAGTGAGCCTGAAGGGATTCGAACCCCTGACCCTCGGCTTAGAAGGCCGATGCTCTATCCAGCTGAGCTACAGACTCATATATTATGTTTTTAGAAAACAAATCGGGGTGACAGGATTCGAACCTGCGACCCCCTGGTCCCAAACCAGGTACTCTAGCCAAACTGAGCCACACCCCGATGATTATTTACATGTCTCTCAGACACATACAGCATTATATATGAGCGGCATTGCAATGTCAAGCATTTTTTTGATTTTTTAGAAGAAAAAATTGTTTAACATCTAAAGCTCAAACAGCAGCATATAGGCTTAATTTTACAATCCCCGTACAACTCTTTTATTGCCACCGGGGACTGTAAAACTCAAATCCCATAAACATACCTACTCAACTATAATTTATTTAAAATATTCGTGACCTCCATAAGAAAACAAATAAGTTAAAGATGAATCAAACCATCCTACCGCATGGCTTGAAGAATAAGCTCTGTCCATAAAGTAAAGTGCGCCTCTTGAATAGTCCTCTCCCATCAGTGCATTATTTACACCTTTGATAGTGGCTTCGCTCACCTTAACTTTAAAAAATCTCTTATCCCTTATAGGTGAAAACTGTCCTTTACTGAATATAACTTCTGTTATAGTGTTTTCAAAATGGCTTGAACGAACCCTATTTAAAACCACATTGGCTACTATCGTTCTACCATAGACATCATTGTCACCTACCTCAGCTTCAACAATCCTTAGCAGATTATTATAATCCTCTACTGTAAGTGAAGATAATCCAAGTGCTACCCTACGTTCCTCAAGAAGTCTCTCCATTTTTTCATTTCCGGTCTCCTTTTGCTCTATTCGGGGCAAATTTGCAATATCCTCATCAACAGTTGTATTATCTAATCCGGCGTTATCCAAAATATCGTCTGCCTCGTCTTCCATATCATCCTCAAAGGTTTCACCTTCTCCGGAATTTATGACATTAGCACTGACAGCATTTTTTCCGCTTCCCGCAAATCCATTGCTTGAAAATGCAACGACACTGATCACCGCACCACCTATTGTGAGCAAAGCCATCTGTCTGTACATCTTCTTTGTGAGTCTCATAGGTATTGCCATAATCTTCCCACAAATGGACTTTAAAAGCGATGTTATTCTTGGCATAAAGTCTCTCCTTTTTTAATACAAAAGTTAATTTTTTGAATTATAGTAAGTGAGTAACTAAATGTCAACGATTTATTACAGAAGTTATCTATTTGTAAGTAATCTTTAATAATAATATAATATCGCTGTTAAAAAAAGTTTAAAAATGCCCTAAATAAGAACATCTTCGTTTAAAATTTATCATTTAACCACCTTAGTGCATACTCCGCATAAAGTGTTGCTCCTATGTCCAAAGCGTTCTCATCTACATCAAAACCTTCATTATGAATCTGAATCAAACTGTTTGGAATGCTCTCATTTGAAGTTCCAAGATAAGCATATGCCCCCGGAATTTCCATAATAAATTCCGCAAAATTATCACCGCCTAAAGATATAGGTCTTACCTTTGCCGCCTTTTCTCCGAAAATATCCTTTACAATGCCTCTGACCTCTTCTGAAACCCTCTCATCATTTATAAGTGCCGACGTATAATCTGTCCAGATAACCTTTGCGCTTCCACCGTAAATCTTTGCAATATTTTCAGCAGTCTCCTGCACCTTATCTCTCACTTCCTGCCTGGTCTTTGCAGAGGTGGTTCTTGTTGTACCTTCTATAACTCCGCTGCCGGACACTATATTGTAAGATGTTCCGGAGTTTAATATTCCCACACCTATAACCACAGGATCTATCGGTGATGTAGTCCTTGTAACCAAAGCCTGTAATGCCACAACAGTCTGTGCGGCTATGTAAAGTGCATCTATACCCATCTGAGGAGTTGATACATGAGTAGCCTTTCCCTCTATTTCTATTCTGAAATGGTCCACAGATGCATTGTTTATACCTGTAGTCACTCCGACCTCTCCACATCTTAAATCAGGTGCCACATGTAGTCCGAAAATTCTTTCCACTCCCTTTACTTCACCGTTTGCAATCATAGCCTGTGCACCTGCACCTATTTCTTCACCCGGCTGGAAGATAAGTTTTACCGTTCCTGCAAACTTTTCTCTGTTATTTGCAAGTATTATAGCCGCACCCAGTAAAGATGCATTGTGAACGTCATGACCGCAGGCATGCATAACACCTTCTGTTTTTGAGCAATAAGCTCTGTCATCTCTTTCAAGTATAGGAAGTGCATCTATATCGGCTCTGAGTGCCACAACTCTGTCCTTGCCTTCTCTGGTACTTCCCTGATGTCCTATATTGCTCTCAGACTCATCTGCTCCCGTATTCTTTGCAGGCTCCGACTTTCCTGTTCCTTTAATAAGTCCTATTACCCCTGTTTCGGCACTTCTGTAATGCTCTATACCCAGCTTATCAAGCTCTTCTTCTATTCTCGTAGCTGTACGATACTCCTTCATACTGAGTTCCGGATGCAGATGGAAATCTCTTCTAAGCTCCACCAAAGTTTCATGTATCTTTTTTACTTCATTTAATATATCCATAAAGTCCTCTTTTCATTCTATCCCTTTATCCCTACTTTATTAGTAGGAATTTAATTTATACTACCACCTTTTAAAAAAAGGGTCAAGAACAGTTTATGCTCTTAACCCTTTATATTGATTTTTAAGCTATTCAATTTTTGTAAGCTTACCGCTAAGCACAAATCTTGCATCATCAAACTCATAACTACAGGTTGACAGAGTAAAGACCTTATCACCATATTCCGGATTCACATCTGATTTAAATGCAGATACTTCTTTTAATGACTTTATCCAGTTATCAAATTCCGTACCGTCACTAAAATCAAGCTGCCATGCGTTCTCTTCCACATTTGCCACATGTCCGGCAAAGAAATTGATTCTATATACCGCATCTTCGGTTATCAAATATCCGTTCTTATGTTCATCAAAGAAATCCTGCTTTTTATAACCTTTGAGTGCCGCAAACATACTTCCGTTTTTCATATGATGTCCGTATATTATGCTGTGCAGATCACTCAAATCACTTGGGTTTCTTGTATCTAAAAATATAGCACCTGCCGGATTCTCGGTTCTGTCCACCATATGATCCAGATAATATTCATTATCTGTTGTATGTACTATCGGATAATTTATTTCCGTATCAGGTACATAAATCCACCCTATAACATCACCGTTTACAGCCTTTAATCCTGCAAAATCAACCTTCGGATATGGCTTTTCTTCTTCGGTTTCCTCTACAGTCTCTTCCGTATTATCACTTGACTGTGCCACCGTTTGCTCTATGGTATACTTATCTATTTCCTTATAGGTATCCACACCTTTTTTATATTCACTTTGTATCTTTATAATATTATATCCTGCATATACCGCTATTGTTAAAAATATACAGCATAGCACTATTCGTATCTTGTCCTTCACTTTCTTCTCCTAATCATCACTATACGGCCTTTTACAATATTATTCCCTTTACAAATAAAAAGCCATAAAAACTTTCTTAATGATTTTATAAA
>NZ_AZXX01000010.1:0-502 GCF_000512995.1 Lachnoanaerobaculum sp. MSX33
CATGCAGAAGGATGGGATAACTCAAGCGGTGAGTGGAGATATCTGGACAATGCCAATAATGCAGTGTCCGAGGCTTGGAGAAAGTCGGGTGACGCATGGTATTATCTGGGTGATGACGGTAACATGGTAAAAGATTCAATCGTTACCGTAGGAGACGGCATTTATTATTTGGATGCCGACGGTGTAATGGCGGCTAATCGTTGGGTTCTTGCAAAAGATATCGACGATAATGATGCATGGTATTACTTCGGTGCCGACGGAAAAGCGTACAAGGGCAGAGACGGCAGAGTATATACTCATGAAATCAACGGAAAGAGATATCTTTTCGATGAAGAGGGAGTAATGCAGACAGGATTCTTTGATGCAGAGGGCAAAGCGGTAGAAGATGACAATCCGTTTAAGAGTGCAATATACTACTTCGGTGATGACGGAGCAATGTATGCGGACCAATGGTTACTTTATTCACAGGTAGGAGAGAATCCGGGATATTCAGAACTCGGAC